>CAMWMM010000043.1 GCA_947175285.1 uncultured Lachnospiraceae bacterium | reverse complement strand
TGCTGACACCGAACCTGCCCGCAAGCGATAGCTTTTCCTGCACGGTATCTCCGGCGTGCAAATCATCCCGCCTGGCTTCCTTGTCGCTGAACTTCTCCCTTATCAGATGTCTTCTGTTGGACGTTGCATAAATCAATATATTATCCGGTTTTTTCTCCAGACCGCCCTCTATCACTGCCTTTAAATATTTATACTCTGTCTCAAAATCCTCAAAACTCAAATCGTCCATATAAAGAATAAACTTATAATTCCGGTTTTTAATCTGGGAAATGACATCGTTCAAATCCTGAAACTGGTGTTTATATATTTCAATAATACGCAGTCCCTTATCATAATATTGATTTGCAATCGCTTTTATACTGGAAGATTTTCCTGTTCCGGCATCTCCGAACAGCAGGCAGTTATTTGCCCTTCTTCCCATCACGAATGCTTCAGTATTCTCAACCAGCTTTTTCTTTGGAATCTCATACCCTACCAAATCGTCAAGGTTGACATGAGCGATATTTAAAATCGGCTCAATACTCACGCCATCTTCTCCGTGTCTGACGCGGAACGCCTTATGCAGTCCGAACTTTCCGACACCATAGTCCCTATAAAACTCCGTCAAAGTTTCTTTCATTGCTTCCGGCGTATCATCCGCATTGAACCTCTCGGCAAGATGACATATTCTGTCACGGATACGCATATTATAGACTTTACTCTGCTTGGAAGAACTCTCATAGGAAAGTATCATGGCAAATTCCGGTATCCGCAGTTCTTTTATCATATCCGTAAAATCATAATCATACAGTTCCTTAAAAATCCCGATGTCATGCAGCACCATCTGATTAATCGTGCCCTCTATACTTCCTTTTACTTCACATGCCATACTGTAGCTGTTTTCATGATTAACAAGCAGATTTGTTAAAAATGTATGCCAGAGATTTCCATAAAATCCATGTGCGGCGGAAAATTCCAGCAGTTTATTCATGCAGTCATATAAAACATCTCTGTTGCTTTTCTCCCCATCCCGGTAATATTCCATCAGATAAACCATGTCCTGCAATAAATCATCATCTTCAAAATTCTTATAAATAATCAACTCTTCTATTCTCATGTCTAATCCCCTCATTAGTATTTTTAGTAATTTCCAAGAATTTTCATATTCCTTGCCTCTTCCCGCAGCCCCCGCAGCGCATTCTTTACCGCACTGTCCGCAAGGTTCCCGTCAAAATCAATAAAGAAGCGGTATTCCCAGTTTCTGTCCTCCAAAGGACGGCTCTCGATTTTGGTCATATTCAGATTATTATAGATAAAATGTGAAAGCATATGGTATAAGGAACCGCTCTCATGCGGCACTTCAAAACATATGCTGACCTTGTCCGCATTTTTTAAAAATATTTTCTGATTCGTTACAATAATGAATCTGGTGGAATTGGTATGGGAGTGATTGACACCGCGCTCCAATATATCCAGTCCGTAAATTTTCGCAGCCTGCTCACTTGCAATAGCCGCCTGACTTCTGTCGCCGTCTTCTTTCACTTTTCTCGCCGCAAAAGCGTTATTCTGCATACTAACCTGCCTCCAGGAAGCATGGTCATTTAAATAACGGGCGCTTTGCATCAACGACTGGGGATGCGAATAAACGGTTTGAATCTCTTCTTTTTTTACACCGGGCAGAGCCATCAAACAATGCTCAATCCGGATAATCTGCTCTCCTACTATATAATTTTCAAATTCCACCAGCAAATCATAGATTTCATTCACAATGCCAGCCGTGGAATTTTCAATCGGAAGCACGGCAAAGTCTGCGCTTCCCTCTTCAATGGCACACATAGCATCCCGAAAAGTGTCAACATGAAAACAATTGACATCTTCCCCGAAAAATGTCTGCATTGCCATCTGCGAATAGGCTCCCTCCGCTCCCTGAAAAACGACTCTTGCTTTTTGCACATCCAATGCGTCTACGCCGATAAACGGCAGTCTGCCCCAACTGCCTTTCTCTGAAAGCTTTTTATATTGCAGTTTCCTGCTCATCGACATAATCTGTTCAAACAGTTCCTGAATGCCATATCTGTTAAAATCATTATGCGTCAGGGATTTTACCTTACTCAATTTTTCGATTTCCCGCTCCCTGTCAAAAACCTTTTTTCCTGTTTCAATTTTATAGTCCGCAACCTGCGAAGAAATATCCATTCGCCTTTCATATAGCTGCACAATCTGTTCATCAATTTCATCAATCTGTTTTCTTAATTCCAGCAAGTCCATAAATCTCTACATTTCCTCCAATTTTTCTTACCTTTCTTTACATCTTATAACAAAACACACTTGATAGCAAGCAAGTTTAAGACTATACTATAAATATAACATTTTTAGTCGGGGTGAACAAATATGAGTAAAAACCAAAAGAATATTCTTATCGTTGTCAGTGCTTTTGCTATTCTGGGTATCATTATTACAATCTTAGTGATAACAAGCCGGATGCCTATGAATGATAACTATACGGTCGGCAATACTGCCGGTAATTTGAATAACGGAGGGCTTTTTTGCGAGTCGGACGGCAAAGTATATTTTGCAAATGCCTACGATAATAACACCCTTTATTCTATGAATCCCAATGAAACGGAACTCACAAAATTAGGCGTTAATTCCGTTGCTTCCATCAATGCAGGCGGCGATTATCTGTACTACTATATGGAAAGCGGTACGGATGGCGGCACAGGATTGGGTTATATGGGACGTACCGCCGGAATTTACCGCAGCCAAAAGGACGGTAAGAAAACAGTCTGTCTGGACAGAACTTATGCGGTTATGATACAGTTGTGCGGCAACTATCTCTACTATCAGGATTATAATACAAAAACCGGTACAAAACTTACAAAAATTAAAATTGATAAATCCGATAAAACTACGATTGCTGATTATGTTATTAATCCGGCTTCCTGTTATAACGGCATTATCTATTTCAACGGCACACAGGACGACCATGCACTATATACCCTGAATACGGCAACCGATTCCATTACCTCCCTATGGCAGGGCAATATCTGGAATCCGATTTATCAGGACGGTTATGTATATTATATGGACGTTGCAAACGACTATAGGCTGTGCCGCTATTCCCTGTCACAGGGCATCATTGAAGTATTGACAAATGACCGTGTCGATTTCTTCAACATATATTCCAATTACATTTATTATCAAAAGAGTTCCAAAACAGAACCTGCCTTAAAGAGAATGTATGTTGACGGCAGTAACCCGGAAGTTGTATCCTATGGCGTTTATGAAAATATAAATATCACGTCACAATATGTATACTTCAATGAATATGGCGCATCTGTTCCGGTATATAAAACAAGCACCTCGGGTCCTGTCAATGTTACAACATTCGATGCTGCAAGCAGTGCGGCTGTGGCGAATATTAAAAAATAACACAAGTTAACAAACCATGAAACTGAACAAAATGAATAAAAACGGGGTGCGAATGCGGTGGCAAGGCACCCCTTATTTTATTCATTTTGTCCAGTTTCTCTTTGTTAAACTTATTAAATTATGTTTTGACATTTATTTCCATCTGGCAATAAACTTCATGCCACTTGATATCGCCTGATATGTTTCAGCGTAGGCGGAACATTTCCAAGAACACTTTCTCCGGGAGCATCTTTTTATAAACAGATGTTATTTTATTACCCATTTGTTCTCCCGCTGCTTTATCAGCCAGATTCATCACCATCAACTTATAATCCACACCGAACGCATGACTTCTTTCCTTCGTCATCGTAACGCCGCATTTTTCATAAAATGCGATTCTTCCTCTGCGGATAAACGCCTCTTCTTCCGATTCCGCCGTATCATCATCCTCGACCTCGAAAATGATACCGTTCCATACGGTAAAATCCTGCTTTAATTTTTCTAAGGCAGCCGCTCCATAGCCTTTTCCACGAAGTTCTTCACAAACAGCGAAATAATCCAATAACAGCATATTCGTATCTGTGTCCGCCATCATAAACGCATAGGCACAAAGTTTATCATCCTCCTGTCTATAGTACCCATAACATTCATACCATCCGTTATTATGCAAACTTTCTATCATGGAAAAAGGCTTTAACTCATCACTCGGGAAATCCCGGTGCGCTCGTCCGATATAGATGGCACGTGCTTCTTCCAATGATAATTTTTTATTGTAGATATACTGTGTCGATGACATATTTTTCTCCTGTCTTCTGCACTTCATCATAAAGCTGTAAAACAGTCTTCCCCAATAACGGGTGTATTTTATAAGGCACAAGCTGCGCAAGCGGCTCTAATACAAAATCTCTATTCTGCATATCCACATGCGGAATCTGCAGTGTATCCGTATGTATAATTAAATCATCATAGAAAATAATATCCAAATCAAGTGTTCTGGGGCCCCAGTGCTGCGTCCACTCACGCCCTGAATCCTTTTCTATCTCATGAATTTTCTCTAACAATTCCTCCGGCGTATATAAGGTTTCCAATATAAGAGCGCCATTGAAAAACTCATTCTGTTCCACGCCCCCGTATGCAGTCGTGCGAACCAGTTCGGAAGTCTTTATCACTCTGCATTTTTCATCGGCGTTCAATGTATCAATCGCCGTCTGAATATGTCCCGGTCTGTTTCCTACATTAGAACCAACTGCCAGGCAGACCGTATGCCACATACGTGTAATCTTCACAGATACGGACTGAAATTCCAGCTCAACAGGAGCTTCCGGTTTCCGAACTTCCAGCGTAATGCCCTCTAAAAGCGGAAATTCCGCAAGAACCGCTTCCGCAGTCTTTTCAGCTACCGTCTCAATTAACTGATATACATGATTGCTGATAAAATCATGGATAAAGTGACATACTTCGCCGTAACTGGTGGTTGCTTCCTTTTTATCCTCTTTTGCAGCCTTTCTTGTATCCGTATACAAAATGGCATTTACATAAAAATTCTGCCCTTTTTCATTTTCTTCTTTATACACTCCGTGATACGCATATATTTGTAAATTCTCGATTTTAATTTCATCCATCCGCATTCACACTCCTTTTACACGTCTTGTCTGAAAAAAATTACACTTACTTTTAACGTTCCTGTAAAATTAACGTCCCCGCAAAATAGCTTCTGTCATCCGGATAATTCTCACATTCTCCTTTACATCATGCACCCGTACAAACATCACGCCTTTCATCACACCGAATACGGTTGTTGCCAGCGTTCCTTCTACACGTTCCGCTATCGGAAGATCCAAAGCAGTCCCAATGACGGATTTCCTGCTTGCGCCAAGCATCAATGGATAACCAAAACTATGCAGTATTTCAATTTTGTTAATAATTTCCAGATTATTTTCGTACGTTTTCCCAAATCCGATTCCCGGGTCTATCATAATCTTTTCGCCTTCAATTCCCGCTTGATAAGCAATCTGCGCAGTATCTGACAAATCTGCGAGAACGTCCTGCATAAAGTCGGTATAGTCCGCTTCCTTCCGGCTATGTGCCAGACAACAGGGAATATCTGCTTCTGCTATCACTTTTGCAAGATTTCCGTCATATCGCAGTCCCGATATATCATTAATCATATCTACTCCTGCCGTGATTCCCGCCTGCGCAACCTGGCTTTTATAAGTATCCAGAGAGACTGGAATATCGAACCTGGATTTAACTTTTTCAATTACCGGAACAACACGTTCTATCTCTTCGTTTTCCGATATGATTTCATATCCCGGTCTTGTAGATTCTCCACCGATATCTACCACATCCGCACCCTCTTTTATCATTTCTTCTACCCGAAAAAGAGCTGCATCTATCTGGTTATATTTTCCGCCGTCTGAAAAAGAATCCGGCGTTACATTTAAAATTCCCATGACATACGTATGCCCCTTCATTTTGAATTCCCTTGTTCCAATTTCCATTTCTATTCTCCTTTCTCTTCTTAAATCTCTGTCACGTGTTTATCTGTTACCGACTAACTGAAAAAAATCATTTTGCAACCGTGTGTTATCTTTAAAACAACCTCTTTTTGCAATTGTCACGGTTTTACTTCCGGGTTTTTTCACGCCGCGCATAGTCATGCACATATGCTCTGCCTCAATCATAACCATAACACCCTGCGGTTTCAAATACTGCATTACTGCCTCTGCAATCTGTACCGTCATCTGCTCCTGTATCTGCGGCCGCCCGGCATAGACTTCTACTGTCCGCGCAAGCTTGCTTAAACCTACGACGCATCCGTCCGGCACATAGGCGATATGCACTTTTCCGTAAAAAGGCAGCAAATGATGCTCACACATGGAATAAAAGCCGATATCTTTCTCTACTACCATTTCACTGCTCTCTATCGAAAATGTTTTGGATAAATGTTCTGACGCATCCTTTCCCATACCGTCAAACAATTCCGTGCACATACGCGCTATCCGCTCCGGTGTTTCCTGAAGTCCCTCTCTGGTGATATCCTCCCCGATGCCGTCTAAAAATAATGCTACTGCTTCTTTAATTTTCTGCTGATTTACCATGAGAATCTCTCCTGATCATATCTCTATGTTTTACAATATTCATTAATTCACCTAAAAAAGAAAGGGAACCAAATGCGATAATCACCGTATTCTTATCCTGACCGGCCAGCAGATAGGAAAGCTCTGCCGCTTCCTGCAGACTGTCTGCTACCGTTACACTGTCATGATATGCTCTTGCCGCCTGCGCCAGTTCATATGCGCTCATCGCCCTCGCGTTATGAGGCGGCGTTACCGTAATCATATGTTCTGCAAACGGAGACGTCAATTTCAGAACCTTATCATACTCTTTATCGGCCAATATTCCTATTATATATAGTATTCTCTTGTTTGCAAAATAAAATTGTATGGACTGCGCCAGTCTTGATGCAGCATCTTCATTATGCGCACCGTCCGCAATAAAAAGCGGTTTTTCTCCTATAACTTGAAAACGCCCGGGCCATTCTGTCTGCAAAAGTCCTTTTTTCAACTGTTCTTCTGATACCGGAAAGCCGGATTGTTTCAATGTTTCTATTACTTCTACCGCCAGAACGGCATTCTCAATCTGATATTGCCCGGGGATAGAAATTTCCAGTTTTTTATAAATCCCATAAGAGAACGACTGTTTTTTTATTCCATACTTTATCTTTCCGGCATTCCCTGCATCTGCTACCGTCAAAGGGCATCCATGCTCTGCTGCCGTCCTTTCCAGTACCTGCATAGCTTCCGCTTTCTGTTTACAGGAAACCACCGGACAGTTATCTTTGATAATGCCTGCTTTCTGCGCGGCAATTTCCGTTAAAGATTTGCCAAGTACCGCCATATGGTCCATGCTGATAGAGGCAAAAACGGCACAGAGCGGTGTTTGTATGATGTTGGTGGCATCCAGACTGCCGCCAAGTCCTGTCTCCAATATGACAATATCACATTTTTTTTCCAAAAAATAAAGAAAAGCTACGGTTGTCTCTATTTCAAAAATGGTAGGATGGACAGAATCTTTCTCCGCCATAAGCTCCGCAGCTTCTTTTACCGGCTCTAAATACCGGCAAAAAGCCGCCTTTGAAATCATTTTGCCATTTATTTGAAATCGTTCTCTGTAATCCAGAATGGTGGGCGAAATGTATCTCCCGACCTTATATCCTGCTGTTTGTAACACAGTTGAAACATACGCAAGCACGGAGCCCTTGCCATTCGTTCCTGCAATATGGACAAATTTCAGTTTATCCT
The DNA here is from genome assembly GCA_947175285.1 of uncultured Lachnospiraceae bacterium. The sequence goes on along the minus strand of CAMWMM010000043.1, from coordinate 8,838 downwards.
GCGGGTTACTAAGGCGCTCACATAAAAGTCTCATATTGGTAAGTCCGTATACACTGCCATAACACTGCACGGATTCTACATACTGCATTGCTTCATTATAGTTCATAATGACCATGTTCTTTCTTTTTCATGTTAATGAAAAATTTTCATGTTTATGAAAAATTTTCATGTATAACCGCGCCATTTTGGGGCATCCTGTTATTATGAAAAACTTTATTCACAATTTTATCCACTGCGGGCTTCTCGGCTGGTGCCTAGAAATCATTTTTACCGCTTTCCATTCTTTCCGAAAAAGAGAAATGCAATTGTCCGGGATTACATCCATCTGGATGTTTCCCATTTATGGAATGGCGGCTTTTTTAGCACCCGTCAGCCGCATGCTCAAAGGCAAAAATTTCATATTCCGCGGTTTCGTTTATACCGGCATTATCTTTCTCGGCGAATTCACGTCCGGGATCTTTCTTCGTAAGAAAGGACTGTGCCCATGGAATTATGAGCGTTCCAGATGGAATATCGCTAAAGTCATCCGCTTAGACTATGCACCCTGCTGGTTTTTCACGGGTCTGCTGTTTGAACGCCTGCTGCAGGAAAATGACCGGTTGGAAAATCATTAATCCATCTCGTCAAGCGGAACGGAACCGATATCCAGAGTCGTCATGGTACGGCGCTTTCTGCGCGCCTCCTCTGACTCCTGCAAAATATAATTTTTTATTTCTTTTGCATGTTTAATATGTTCTATGATGAGTTTCGGATGTGTCGTATCTCCGGTATAACAAATCACCGAACCAAGCCCGAAAATACGCTCCGGCAGGCTTGCTGCGAGCTCTACATCCTGTACTTTATACATATAGCAGTCATTTTCACGTTTATTGAAGAACCCCTCATCAACGGTAATCACATTCTCATCTATCGTATACTTTGTAAAAGTAAACGGCAGTCCCAGAAAGGGCCATCTTTTTCTCTCCTGATATGACATTTTTACGCCTCAACTTCCTATATATCTTTTGATATTTCTTCTTATTATTAATATAGCATATTTACAAACATTCTACAACATGGTATGATATACAAAATATTGTAATTCTTATTATACACATCACAATTAATGGAGGTTTTCTTATGACAGTACAGGAATGTATCAAAGGACGCAGAAGCATCCGCAAATTCAAACCGGATAAAATAGAACATGAGTTATTATCGGAAATCGTTGAAACAGCTTCCTTTGCTCCAAGCTGGAAAAACACACAGATTACCCGTTACATTGCTGTAGAGGGCGAACTGAAAGATAAAATTGCCGCAGAAGGAACCACACCTTTCCCGAACAATGGAACCATTATTGCCAATGCACCTGTGTTAATCGCTGTTACTGTTATCAAAAACAGATGTGGTTATGAAAGGGACGGTTCTTTTACCACACCGCGTAAAGATACCTGGCAGATGTATGATGCCGGTATTGCCTCCCAGACATTCTGCCTTGCCGCTTATGATAAAGGCATAGGTTCCGTTATTTTAGGTATTTTTGACCAAGCGAAAATTGAGTCTCTTCTTCAAATTCCGGAAGACAGAGAACTTGTTGCATTAATTCCTATTGGTTATCCTGAAGAAGCTCCTATTGCTCCTAAACGGAAACCGGTAGAAGATTTATTATCATTTCAATCATAAACAATGTTAAGAAAAATAGAAGGGAGCACCTCTCTTCTATTTTTTTGAGTACACTAACCGAAAGGAGCTTTACAGCAATGAGACATTTAATGAACCCTCTGGATTTTTCAGTAGCGGAACTGGATTCTCTCTTCGACCTCGCAAACGATATCGAAAGACATCCCGACAAATATGCACATGCCTGCGAGGGAAAAAAGCTTGCCACATGTTTTTATGAGCCAAGCACCCGGACAAGGCTCAGCTTTGAATCCGCCATGTTAGGACTTGGCGGTCAGGTTCTCGGCTTCTCGGATGCAGGTTCTTCTTCCGCTTCTAAAGGAGAAAGCGTTTCCGATACCATCCGCGTTATCTCCTGTTTTGCAGACATCTGCGCCATGCGTCATCCCAAGGAAGGCGCGCCTATGGTAGCGGCAAGCAAATCAGGGATTCCGGTTATCAACGCAGGCGACGGCGGTCATCAGCATCCGACACAGACTTTGACCGATTTACTGACTATCCGTTCCTTAAAAGGGCGGCTGAGCAACTTTACCATCGGCCTGTGCGGCGATTTGAAATTCGGCAGAACCGTTCACTCTCTGATTAATGCGCTGGTACGCTATCCGGACATTCATTTCATCTTTATTTCCCCGCCGGAGTTAAAGGTACCGGATTACATTACCGATATGCTTAAAGAAAAGAACATCGATTACAAGGAAGTTATCCGTTTGGAAGAATGTATGCCGCAGCTTGACATGCTTTATATGACCCGTGTACAAAGAGAGCGTTTCTTTAATGAAGAGGATTACGTCCGCCTGAAAGATTTTTATATTCTGAACAAAGAAAAAATGGCATTGGCAAAAGAGGACATGCTGGTACTTCACCCGCTTCCCCGCGTCAATGAAATTTCCGTGGAAGTGGACGACGACCCGCGGGCTGTTTATTTTAAGCAGGTACAGTACGGCGTCTATGTCAGAATGGCATTAATATTAACATTATTGGAAATCACTGTATAAAGGAGCTGAATCGCATATGTTAAACGTAGGAAAAATTGAAGAAGGCTATGTACTCGACCATATTCCGGCAGGCAAAAGCCTCTCTCTCTATCACCACTTACAGTTAGACAAACTGGACTGTATGGTTGCCATTATCAAAAATGCCCGCAGCAATAAAATGGGAAAAAAAGATATCCTGAAGGTGGAATGCGATATCCATACACTGGATTTGGATGTGCTTGCCTTCATAGACCATAACATTACCGTCAATGTTATTAAAGACGGCGAGTTAGTCGATAAAAAAGAACTGACGCTTCCTAAGGAAATCAAAAATATCATCAAGTGCAAAAATCCAAGGTGCATCACTTCTATCGAACAGGGACTTCCTCATATTTTCGTTCTTGCTGATGAAAAAGCGGAAATTTACCGCTGTAAATACTGCGAAGAGAAATATAACGAGAGATGGTAAAGAATTGATAAGGGCGCGGTTTCCTGCCGCGCCCCTGTATTATGCTAAATAGTATTGCTTATTTGATAGAATCCTGATTTCCTGCCCACTCTTTTTAAATGTAACATCCTTATACTCGGAATGGAGAGTCTCATTCGCACCGTTTATGATAATGACACATCCGACATTCGCCATCCTACTGGCAGCAATTTTTCCGTCTACTGAACGACGATAAATATCAATCATCTTCTCGCGTTTCGTCGAAGTCTCTTTCAGTTTCGTCTGATAGTTGATTTTTCTACGCGTCTGCTCCGCTTTCTGCTGACTCAGTTCAGGCGTAAGAGGCTGCGTCTTTAACTGATACATAATGCGCTCTAACGCTCTCTCGGCATCCATCATATTTTCCCGATACTCTTCTATCAGACTGTCTACTTCCACCATTTTGGTCTTAAGTTCTTCATCCAGACCAATAATCAGTCTTGTTGTTACTGCGGCACGGTTTCCCAGAGAAGCCGCTGAAATCAACTCTACCGCCATAGTGGTTCCTCCAATGATGCTGCCGCGGTTTCCGGCAATCACTACACGTACTCCGGCTTCCACTTCGCAATTTAACAATGCACCCGTGTTAATTTCATTTCCGGCATAAACTTGTGTCTGCTCTATAAAACGTGCCATAACATTATTTCTGGCACGAATGATGCTCCTGCCCGCACCCTGCATACCGTTTGTTAAAATGACATCCTTTCCCGCAAAAAGACTCGCCGTTTCCACATGCCCATTTACCGTAATATTTCCAGTTGTTTTCACGGTAACACCGGCGAATACATTGCCCTGTATCAGCACATCCCCGTTGAAATTCACATCACCAGTAGTGGCATCCAGATTACCCTTTATGACATATAACGGTGTTACTACCAGACTGCTTCCGTCAACAGTAACCCTTCCCTCAATGGAAGCATAATATTTACTGGCGTCTTCATCCATCTCGCAGCCTTTACACTGTAACGGCGGCAGTTCTTTTCCCTCGTAGGCTTCAGCAACATTCCCCAGAACATCTTTTCCAACTATAGCCGGCTGGGCGGGATGATACGTCACAAGAAGCTGTCCTTCGCTTACAAGTTCTATCTTCCCTAATACATTATAATCTACCGTATCATCCGGCAGAATAATCGGTTTTGTCGGGGGATTTGGATCAAAATGATGTTCAAAATAACCGTCGCATCCATCCTTCGGCGTAGTGCCTTTCGCAACGATGACTTCCACATAATTATTTTTTCCCTCTGCAAGTTCTTCCAATGTTGACTCGCATATGCCATAAACAACCCCGTTCTCCTCTAACAGAGCGTGTATCTCTTCCAGTGAAAAACGACGGTATAACGTCAGCATTGCCTCCATGCGTGTCTCGTCAATGCGCAAAAGATAATCTTCGCCATTTATTATAATTGAATCCCCATTTCCAATTTTCTCAACCAAATTACTGGCATCTATTTCTTTTAACTTCCGCATCTCGTCAACAGACAGAACGCTTTCCTCCGGTGAAAGGGACACAGCGTTCTCCGCCGCATTAATCTCATCCCTATAATCATTTTGTCCCTTTTTCATTTTCTTGCCAGCCTGTTTAAATAATCCCATATCAATTCTCCCCTGCTGCCATTTCCTTAGTTACTCCCAAAATTATATCACAAAACAGGAAAAAGTGCAATTATGCATCATATTCCTCCTCATCAATCAACGTACGCATACTCATACTCGTAACTATCGCTGACTTCCCCATTCGTCTTGATTTCCACCATATTTTCAAATGCATCAAAATTACCATAACATCGTATATACTTTATGCAGTTTCCTTCCTCATTGTATTCAAATTCCTGCCATTCATTTATTCTGTCATCGCCGTCATATGTTATATTCTTTGTGAAACGCCCCTCCTTATTGTACTCATATTCATCCCAATACTGTATGTTACCATCCCAATTATAGTGTACAGATTTTTCCCAGCTTCCGTTTGTGTCCGTTTCTATTGTTTCTATTTCTTCTGCTTCCGACTGCACGCTTTCTTCTTCAAATTGGAACGTATTGTCCTCCACCTTGCACAGTTTCAGTTTCAAGCTCTCCAGCCAGTACCATTGCGTTATACGCGCTTTTGTCCATGTTTTTACTATAACGTCATAAATTGCATATTCCTGATATTCTTTCACGTCTTGTCTCGTCAGACCATATTTACTCAGATATTCATCAATGCTTTTTTCATCTGAGTATCTCTCTGAATCGTTCGGTTCACCTATATATATTGATACTGGTCTATATATCAGTATCTTTTCTTCATAATCGTAAACCGCATTCAATCCCATTCTTACTTTGTCCGCTTCAGATATTCCTCTTTATAATCCAAACTAAGAGCTCCCATTGTGTTCAATGCCTCCCACCATTCCCACTCGGAATAAAATCCATCAATCTCCGGCACACGATTTAGTCCGCCTGCCTGCAACTTACCAATTTGACTCATCACATTGGGTCTTAAACACAATATGATGAAGTAGATACACAATACTCCAATTGCTATTTTTAAAAACTTATTCTGCATACATTCAGCTCCTTATTACAGCCTGCCATTTCCATATATCGCTAACCAATCTTTTTTTCATATGTTTATGTTCTCCATTCCATTTCCATTATTTCGCTGATTTCTTTCTTAAAATATCTCTTTTCATATACTTCACACCTAATAATCACCTGATTATCCACTACTTCAAGAAGGCAGGTCACAGGATGCCTTTCGAAAGAAACAGAATCCCACTGCAGTCTCTCTCCTGTCGCCAGATTCATTGCTTTAAAAGAGTAAAGAATTTCTCCCTCCTTTTCTTCCCATTCCACATAATACATATATCCTTTATGAATCCATTCATCGGATAACACGCCATGAATCCCCTCCGTAATATTTATCTCTTTACCGTTTTTTACATCTAACTGCCATATTATTGAATCCCGGCGGCTAACAACATACAGCTTTCCGGCCTCGTAAAACATACCCTTTATAAACACTGCACTCGTTTCAAATTCTTTCCTTATTCCTGTTTCCAGATTTATTCCCACTATTTTTTCCCCATCGATTAGATAAAGGCATCCGCCTCCGACTGCATAATCAGCATACGGAGGGTAGGAATTATCCCCTGAATTGTCAAAGTATATCCTTTCTTTATCACTTCCATCCGATTTCATTTTAAAATAACATCGAATTCCATTTTCAAAAGTTCGATAGTAAATTTCGTCTTGATAAATAAAAAAATTACCAGCGCATTTTACTAATTCCTCTACATCTCCCCCCTGTTCGGGAACCCTGCATATTGAGTAATCTTTCCCCACAGTCCCCGTTCCCGGGTCGTAATCCCTTAACAGGATATAATATAAATATCCATTGTAATATGCCAGATTGCGTACTGAAAATTCAACCCACCAGGGGTCTTCTTCTGCCGCAGGATGAGATGCAAACAGTTCCCATTTTCCTTCTTTTAACCGGTATATATTGGCGTCATTATCTTCCCCGGTTTCCTCTGACGGTTCCCCATCATACACCTCCATATCTCTGCTGTAAATACATCCATTTCCCGCCGTGCTTATCGCAGAATAAGGGTGAATACAACCTATTGCAGCTTCATCATCCTGCTCCACCCGCCACTTAACATCCTGAAATCCTTCCTGTATCACTATAATCTTTTTTTCGTCCTCTTTATCTCCTTTAACCGACGTTTCCATGCTTTTCTTATATTCCGCATCAGTTATCTCTCTGATTTCTTTCTTAAAATAGCAGTATTCCTTGGTTTCATTTTCTTTTACGGTGCAAAAGCTGGCTATGATGCGGCTCCCCACTACTTCCAATCCTGCATTACAGGGCTTTGTGTCGAATAGGACAGACTCCCATAATACGGCTTCGCCAGTCATTACGTCCATTGCTTTTAATTTACAGCGGAAACCCTCCGTTTCTTCTTCTCCTTCCACATAATACAGGTATCCGTCATGAAGCCACACGCAATCCGCTAAAATCCCCCCTTCGATAAGCTTTGACTCACTGCCTGTCCTAACATCCATTTGATAGACTTCTCTATTTTCAGAGTCATAAATATACAGTCTGTCGTTTTCATAAAACATGCCTTCTATATGTTCCGCATCCGTCTGAAAGCTTTTTCTTTCCCCGGTATTCAGATTAATTCCCAATATCTGTTCTCCGTCTTTTATGTAAAGGCAGCCCCCGCCGACCGTATAATCAAAGTCAGAGGAATCCTCCTGATTGTCTGAATACAACTCTTCAACATCCTCCCCATTCAATTTCATTTTATAAAAATAGCGGGTTTCCTCCTTATGAAGTTTAGAATAAATTTCACCTTCATAAATATAAAAATTCTTATCACAGGATAATAACCACTCTTTACTTCCATTATATCCGTAATACCAATACCCATCCTCTTCTGAAACTCTACATATATCATTGTATTCTATCGTTTCATCTTCCCGTACATCAACTTTCTTGCAAACATAGTAAATATAGCCATCCAGATATACCACATTAGATATTGTGTTTGCAACGTGCTCGTTATTATAATGAGATACAAACACTTCCCACTCCCCTTCTTTCATCCGACATATATCACGCTCATCTTCATCCACAGGTTTCCCGCCATACATCCCTATATCCAGAACATAAACAGAGCCATCCCCTTCTGCCATGCTGCTGCCATAAAACAGATTGCTCCCTATTGCAGCTTCGTCATCCTGTTCCACCTGCCATTCCGTTTCCTGCTCATCTACGGAAATATCTTCCTGTATCTCCGGTTCGTCTGCGGTAAATGGGATTCCATATGCGGGATATTGTCTTATATATTTCGCATACAAAAAGATGCCGCATATACCAAGTATGGCAATCGCTATACTAATCTTTTTTTCATATGTTTATGTTCTCCTTTTGGCGTTTGACTTTACCTTTTAACCATACAAAGCTCTTTCCCCTTCCGTCAGAACAAAGCTTCTTTGCGGTGACAAAATATCCGTCCGTATCCGATTAACCTGATTTCCTTCTAACCTCACCACATTCAGCATATAATTGTAATCTGACACGTGATACATACAGAATGTATAGACTTTTTCATCCATTTCCTTAAACCACATCTGCACTAATTCCGGCTCATGATCGAAAGGTATTTCCATATTCTCCAATGTCACAATAGAATCATCTAACGGATTTCGCAGATAGAAAGAAGCTTTTAAACACCATGTTGTATAGTAGTTGGATGGCATATGATTTGACTTTCTCATATATATGGGAATGCCCATATTCGTAAAATCTATTTGATGATATGTGTTGCTGTAATATCTCTCTTCATTTTCAGGCACAATAAAATCTTCTTCTACCTCCTCTTCATCTCCAAAATACACACCCATTCCACTTCCATCCGTTCCATTGTCCAGATATTCATCCGATGTGATTTCCTCCCAGACGCTTTCTATATAGCTATCTAGTTTCTCACCTTCGGACGTATTGTACATATTTTTCCGAACAAAAGAATAGGGAAGATGCTTTATCTGAAGATTCTCATATTCCATGTTCTCACCCAGCTTATAAATACGGACGCCGTCATAAATTTTCATGCTGTAATTATTCTCTAAAAAAATATAATAGAAATCATCCTCATATTGAATCACACGCCCATATCCGGCATTTGACGTTTCAAACTCACTGATTCTCACAAATTCTCCATTTACCAA
>CAMWMM010000042.1 GCA_947175285.1 uncultured Lachnospiraceae bacterium | reverse complement strand
GCAGAAAGTCTATGAGCTGATGGCAGCGCAGGATTATGAGGAAGGAATGCGTGAACTATACGCTTCTGAGGAGACAGCAGCTTTTATAGAACGATTGGAAAATGAGAATTATATCTATTTTCCAGACAATAATGCTTCCCATACCGGCGTCGGCGCAGGAGTATATAAATTTGGAGAGGGCGGTTATTATTTCTATTACGGTGACTATGTAAATAATGAGCGGAAAGGAAGCGGAACGGAATTTATTAACTCTGGTGATGGATATTATGTATTTACCGGAGCATGGGATAACGATGCACCGAATGGGGAAGGAACAGAGACTACAGTAGGCGGTATAAGCACTAATGGTACGCGGTATGACTTCATTAGCAGTGGAATGTTGATAGACGGACTTTGGGATGGACAGGTGAGCGCCATTTTAACGGATAGCCAAAATGGAGAAGAGTTTGATTTATCGTTTAGTGCGGTAAAGGGGATACCGACGGAGGATAAAACGGAAGAATTTATGTCTACGGGACCGTGGGGGAGACCCAAAGAAGGAGAGTATGTTTTTACTTTTGATTATCATCCCAATATAAATTACATATGGTGGAATACTGCTGCCGAGGGACAACCTATAGGTATAACAGGATTTACAGACTAAAGATTTGCAGTCAAAAAGAGACAAGGACTGTGCAGGAGGCACAGTCCGGTCTCTTAAAGTTGAAGAATCAACCTTATCAGCTATTGGTAGGTTCAGCGTCCAAATCAAACGGAATATTATGCTTGGCTAATAGTGATTTCAAGTAAGTATTCTGGGAAGCCAACTTACTATTCTGGGAAGTCAGATTACTATTCTGAGAAGCCAGATTATCATTTTGAGATGACAGCTGCTCAATTTTGGGCTGATAGTATTCAGCGGCCTCCTTTTTGGTGCGTTCAATGATTTCAGTGGAACTTGTACCATATAAATTTAAAATTCCTTCACAAACCATAATCTGTTCTCCTTTCGTTTTACTATTGGCAGTGGTTATCTGATGCATGTATTTATTATAAATATCCTGTTTCGGATGCAATTTGCAGTCATCTGCAAGGCGGTTGATAAGATTGATATCCTGAAGGTTGTCGGTGAGACAGTGCAGATATAAATTATCTTCGGGAGCAAGTTCTTTTGTAACGATAATCTGTATATGAAAAGTCTCTTTATTGATATAATACACCCCGTCAGAAATTTTTACAACAGGTAAATTCCGTTCCTGTTTGAGATGTTTTTTGAATGTGGTATGAATAAAAAGCCAAAAAGATAAAGGAGTAAACAAACCAATGAACGAAGAAGCGGCAAATAGAAAGAAGACACTATCTTTTGTGATTGCGGCAGCAGCGGCGCTCATTGCCCTCATAGTGGGTATCTGCATCTACAATACTCCCGCAAACCGTGTCCAGAGACAGTTGGATTTAGGTAATAAATATCTGGAAGAAGAAAACTATGAACAGGCGATGCTCGCCTTTGAAGAAGCCATTGCGATTGACGAGCGCTGTATGGAAGCTTATATAGGCGGATTGGAAGCCTATCTTAGAGCAGGCGATATGGACGGCGCGCAGGATTTTTATGACAGAACGCTTGCGGCAATCGGATTATTAGATGCAGATGCCATAGCAGAAAATATAGATGCAATAAAAGCGATTTGCCTTGCAGCAGAACCTGTTTATGGGAATGATTTGTCATATGCGTTGGAAGCGTTAGAAGAAGTTTTTTACCTGACAGGAGAAAATGAAGAGATACTTAATATTCTGGGTGCTTGTCTGGAACATTATATCAATATCTTAATAGAAGCAGGACAATACGATGAAGTATACGAGTTGATAGAACAGTATGGAGATATCGTCACAAATATAGATTTCCAGGCGATTCTTGCACAGATGGAAGAGCAGAAACAACAGAAAATGGCAGAGAATGCAAACAATGCATTTATGCAGAAAGTATACGAACTGATGGCGGCGGAAGATTATCAGGGGATGTATGAACTTGCTACTTCTGCAGAGGCGGAGGAATTTCGTATTGGACTGCCGGAACAGGAGTATTTGCAGCAGCCGGGATATGTTTATTTCCCGGAAGAAAATATCACGCAGTATCCGGCGGTTGGCGTGGTAGCCTATCGGTGGTGGGGTGGCGAACAACTCTTTTTTTATTATGGAGAATGTTACAATGACGGGACGGCACAGGGGCATGGTGTATCGTTTTACTCACAGGCAAGTACTGGAAGCGGTTATCAAGTATTTACAGGAGAATGGAATGGTAATGCGCCAAATGGGCAGGGTGAGATTAGAACTTTCCATGAACAGGATGGCTATCTCTTTTTAATCATAAAGAGCAACTTCACAAATGGTCGGTGCGACGGAGAGGTGGATTGTCAGTATTTCGATTATTCCGGAGGGTATGATTTATCTTTTGTTGCGGTAAACGGAATGCCGACGGAAGATAAGACCGAAGCGTATAAGGCGGAAATGGCAAGAATCAAGTCGTGGGATGAAGATACTATATCTTTGTGGCTTGGTTCGGGAACTAATTATATTTATGCTTATGGATTTGCTAATGATTTAGTACCCGATGCACCTTCGCGTTTTTCGGCTTATGCTTATGATAATGGCTCTAATCCGGTAGGTGTGCCCGGATTTGGTTTTGCAATGTATATACATTAATGTAGGATTTTATACAGAAGAAGGAGTGAACAGACCAATGAACGAAGAAACGACAAACATAACAGAACAGGAAGCGGAGAATGTGCAGATGCCACAGTCAAACCTAAAGAAAAAGGCACTGCCTTTTATTGCAGCAGCAGTGGCACTCATTGCCCTCATAGTGGGGATTGCTATCTACAATACCCCCGCGAACCGTGTCCAGAGACAGTTGGATTTAGGTAATAAATATCTGGAAGAAGAAAACTATGAACAGGCAGCGCTTGCCTTTGAAGAAGCCATTGCGATTGATGAGCGCTGTATAGAAGCTTACATAGGCGGACTGGAAGCCTACCTTGGAGCGGGCGACATAGATGCGGCGCAGGATTTCTATGACAGAACGCTTGAGATGCTTTCCAGCTTGAATGAAGATTTCCTTGCTGAAAACATGGACTATGCGGTGGAATTGTACTTATCAGCGGAGGAAGTCTATGGTGATGATTTGGATAAGATAGCACAGGTACTAGAAGAAGGCTATACAGTAACGGGAGAAGATGCCCGGATAAAGGACAAGCTTGTTGAGAATTATATTGAAATCGGGAAAAAAGAAACACAGGACGGCGCCTATGAGGATGCGCTGACCGTCTACGACAGACTTTTAGAACTGGATAATACGAATCCTGACACCATAAGCGGTTTGTGTGAATGCCTGAACAAATACATAGATATCCTGATGGCAGCTGGAAGATATGATGAAATCCGCGCCCTTGCAGACAAATACAGAGATGTAGCGGTAAATGTGGATTTCGACGGTATTCTTGCACAGATTGCAGAACTGGAGAGAATAGAAGCCGAGAACAGGGCGTTCATGCAGAAAGTCTATGAGCTGATGGCAGCGCAGGATTATGAGGAAGGAATGCGTGAACTATACGCTTCTGAGGAGACAGCAGCTTTTATAGAACGATTGGAAAATGAGAATTATATCTATTTTCCAGACAATAATGCTTCCCATACCGGCGTCGGCGCAGGAGTATATAAATTTGGAGAGGGCGGTTATTATTTCTATTACGGTGACTATGTAAATAATGAGCGGAAAGGAAGCGGAACGGAATTTTTGAATTCCGGTGACGGGTATTATTTGTTTACCGGAGCATGGGATAACGATGCACCGAATGGAGAAGGAACAGAAACAATAGTAGGTGGCATGAGTAGCAATGGCAATGGCTGGCGTTTTGATGTGGTTGCAAGTGGAATGCTGATAGACGGACTCTGGGATGGACAGGTGAATGTGATTTTAACGGAGAGTCAAACAGGAGAAGAGTTTGATTTATCGTTCAGTGCAGTAAAGGGGATACCGGCAGAGGATAAAACGGAAGATTTTTTGTCAGCGGTACGGTGGGCAGAACGACCTGAAGAAGGAAGGTATGTTTACGCCTTTGATTATCATCCCAGTACAAACATATACTGGACGAGTGATGCTAATGAAAGAACACTTGTAGGCATAGAAGGGGGGTTTGCAGACTAAAGATTTCTATTTTGCAGTATGGGTACAAATACCGGTCTTTTCGGATTATGTTTCCGATAATGAAGATTATTACAAAAAATGTTAAAAGGAGAGAAAGAAAATGAAATTAACTAAAAAAATTTTAGCAAAAACAATGGCACTTGTACTATGTGCAGGCATTTATGTGGGACTGCCTATTGATGCAGAAGCAGCAGGAAACGTACCTGATGCTTATGTAGGAACATATTTTAATAATGGCAATGCGGGAGATGCTGTTACTGTTACAAAGGATAATGTTTCTATAACCGGAATTGCACATGAGAATGGAGATGTGATGGAAGTCGTTGTCAATGATGCTACAGTTCCTTCTGTTACAGCAGATGTTGCCTTAAAGATTAGTGCGAAGCTGTCAAGCGGCGGCACTGTACCATTTCAATATTTTGCACTTTCATTTACAGATAGCAGCCACAATGTATTAAAGGTAACACAGTATATTCGTTCTGCTAATTATGTAATTGAAGGAGAAGCCATTGTTTTTAAATTGGGAGAATGGCAAGTAGGTGGTACCGGTGAATACCAAAGGCAGGGCGTAACGGAACAGCCGGCACAGGAAGTAAAAACAGCAGAAGTAAAGACAGGGGCTAAAACGTCAAAATCAAATACTGAGGTAGTAAAGAAAAATTATTCTGCATATACATACAGCGGAACAACAGCACAAGAGCTTGTCAGGGAATTGACTAATTATATCAACACAGCTAAAGTCGGTTCCACGATTGAATTTACCGCTAAACCTCTCATGATGTGTTATAGTCAGGCAATATTGGATAAGCTGGCGGAAAGAGGGGATGTATCTCTAAAAACAACTTTTGTCAGCGATGGCATTACATATAGCTTTACGATTCCTGCCGGAAGTGATTACAGCAATTTGGAAGATGCAAAATACTATGGATTTATGTATCTGTACAATGCTTTTAATGGTAGTGTAGAAGAATAAAGTATAGAGTGATATCAAGGGATATTCCGAAGCAGTGAATTGGAATATCCTTTGATATCTAAGGAAAGAAAATTTTGTCAGCCATAAGTCTCCATATTGTCTGAAACAAACGAGTATGATACAATCAAGAAGTTAAAAAAGCATACCAATATCCCGACAGGGCAGAGGAAAACCATGGCAGAAGAAACAGAAAAAGACCTACAACAACTAAAAAAACGTTTATTGGAACTGGCGGGAAAATCCTATGATAGAAGCATATACACCTACTCACCTTTTTTAAGCCTGTCACAGCAGCAGGTTTTTCATGCTATAACAAATGAAATATCCTATGCCGGATATACTATGGAGGGCGGCGCGCCGGTCTGCGAACGCAAAATCATACGATTCGGCACACCGGAAAAACTTGGCTATGAGGAACCTTTTCCGATTGTCTGTCTGGAAATGCAGCCGGTTATGCCCAAATTTGCGGATAACCTGACGCATAGGGATTTCCTTGGGGCAATTATGAATCTTGGTATTGAGCGCGCTACGATAGGAGATATTTTTGTACAGGAAAGAAGCGGTATTTTATTCTGTCAGGAATCGATTGCACCCTACCTTTTAGAGAATCTCCACCAAGTGAAACATACCAATATTAAGTGCAGGATAACGGAAGATATCGCCGCCCTGCAGACAGCGGAGCCGAAAGAAGTTATGATAACAGTTTCTTCTGCAAGGATTGACAGCGTGATAGCAAAGCTTTATCATATTTCAAGGAGTCAGAGTTTGGACTTATTCCATAGCGGCAGAATTTTTGTAAACGGTATCATTACGGAAAATAACAGTTATCAATTAAAAAAAGACGATGCCGTGACAGTGCGCGGATATGGAAAATTTATTTATTACGGTTTAAGCGGAGAGACGAAAAAAGGAAAAGAGAGAATATCCGTCGGGATATTCGGATAATATTCTGTAAAGTACGTCAGGAGAAAAGAAATGTTTCACTATAATATGGTACAATGGCTGTTTTTCTTTTATTTTTATTCTTTTTGCGGGTGGTGTTTTGAATCTACTTATGTTTCCATAAAAAGCCATAAGTGGGTCAACCGCGGTTTTATGAGAGGACCGTTTCTTCCTTTATATGGAAGCGGCGCGGTTATGATGTTTGTTGTGTCTAGACCGTTTCAGGACAATGTGCTTCTTACTTATTTTGCGGGCTGTGTCGGTGCAACGGCATTGGAATATATAACAAGTGTTGTTATGGATGCGCTCTTTAACGTCAAATACTGGGATTATTCTTATAAAAGATTTCAGTTTCAGGGCCGGATTTGTCTTTCCTCTACGATTACATGGGGTTTTTTTACGATTGGAATGACAAGAATCGTGCACAGACCGATAGAGCAGATGATGTTGGCGATTCCGGTGCGCATATTAGGATACGTGACGTTTGCAGTCACGATTTATATCGTTGCTGATTTTACGCTTTCCTTCAAAGCAGCGATGGATTTGCGCGAGATTTTGCTTAAGATGCAGAGAATCAAAGAAGAGATGGCGGGGATGCAGAAACGTCTGGATGCAATAAAAAATGCTCCCAGCGCTTATATGGACAGTGTACGGGATGAAATTGCAGAGCTGCGCGCCCGTTATAATTTATATATGGAAAACCGGGAAAATTATAAGGACACGCTGGACTTTTATAAACGTGATATGATACGGAATAATCCGGGTATGAATTCCCAAAAATTCCAAGAGACGTTTGAAGAGTTAAAGGATGCAGTAACTCACAAACGCCGGTAAAGTGTGATATATTTTGGCTTATGATACTGCATGGGCGTTAACAGTTGGCTCCTCATTAATTCCAGATTCCTTGCCCTGCTTCTGAATGCCGCCAGAAATCTGTTATAGAACCAGAAAGAGTAGACCAGAACTTTGTTGACTCTTCCGAGTTTCTGCTTTGTTGTATGAAAATAGTGGGAGCCGCCTGCGATGACAGAGCCTCCGGACTTAATATATTCTATGAATTCGGATTCATTTGATACTTTCTCCGGAAGAATCGTGTATCCGAGTCCGACACAATCTGTTTTATGAGAATCGCTGCCGCCTATTCCCGGAAGATGATATTTAGATGCAAGTGCGCGTGCACAATCATTGGAAATATCGTCTTCACAGGCATTATAAGATTCGATAAAATCAAATTTCCGAATGAGTTTTTCTTTAAGTTTTTTCCCGATTCTGGTATTAAAAATACTTAAAAATCTTTCGCCGCATGGATGAGCGGGACCTAAAATGCCGCCGTAACGGTGTACCAGCTCAATTAAAAACAGCACAGGCAGACCGCGCAGTTCCAGAATTTTCGGGCAAACGCCCGCAGGCATGATAACTAAAATATGTCCTGCCTCCAGCGTATCGTATTCAATACCGCATAATACGGTAAAATTATGCGGCTTATTTTTTAATTTTTTATAATACCGGTATGCCTTATAAGAATTGTGGTCTGTAATCAGCATCCCGTCAAACCCTTTTTGTTTTAAAACGGCAATATTATCTAAGAGCGCTGTTTTTCCGTCAGGAGAGCCCTCTTTTGTATGGCAGTGCATGTCCAATTTCATAATGTAAGATACCTTTCTTTTCTGCTTATAAGAACAGTATAACAGATTTTTTGAAAAAATAGTATTGACAATTTGTAACAGATAGATTATTGTTGAATAAATTAAAAAAGAAAACCTGTGAGAAAGAGTAGTAAGTATAAGAAAACCATTACAGAGAGCCATTGGTGGTGGAAAATGGCAGGGAGCTTATACCGAATGGACTTTTGAGGCCGGACTGAAAGTAAGCATATTTTTACCAAGTAGGCACCGGCGGGAACCGTACCCGTTATCAATTCGGCATATATCATGTGTATATGATAAGAGGTGGACTGTGAACGGATTTTCCGGCAGTCAATTTGAGTGGTACCGCGATAATAATTCAGTTTATTACCGTCTCAAGCAGATGCTTGGGACGGTTTTTTTAACATAAGGACAGTTCGCGAAGCGTGGTGTCCGTTGTTTGCACACGCCCGCATATGGGTATTTTCAAAATAAAAAGGAGGCAATATTATGAAGAAAAAAACAATAGCATTATTATTAACAGCAGCAATGACGGCAGTTACCTTGACAGGATGCGGTAATGCAGACTCAGGAAACGGAGGCAATACGTCTTCCGGCAGCGCGGGCAATGGTGCGGAATACAAAGTAGGCATCGTACAGTATGTAGATGATGCGTCCCTAAATCAGATTGTGGCAGCAGTTCAGGCACAGCTTGATGTCAAAGGAAAAGAACTTGGAGTTACTTTTAATTATGCGGATTATACCTATAATGGGCAGGCGGATTCCACAACGATGAATCAGATAGCAACGGACTTAATCGCTTCCGAAGTGGATATTGTTGTTCCGGTTGCGACGCCGACCGCTATGGTGATGCAGAATGCAACGGCGGAAAACCCGAAAGCAGACGGCAGTCTCATTCCGATTGTTTTTTCCGCAGTATCAGACCCGGTAGGAGCAGGTCTTGTAGCAAGCATGGATGCGCCCGGCTCCAATATCACAGGAACTTCCGATGCATTGAATACGGATGCTGTGTTTGATTTGATGTTTGCGGCAAATCCGGATATTGATACGGTCGGTCTTTTATATGATAAGAGTCAGGATTCTTCTACGGCGGCAATCGCTGCAGCAAAGGCATACTGTGAGAAAAAAGGCGTTGCGGTAGTAGAAAAGACCGGTACGAACAACGGTGAGATTTCCCTTGCGGCGGATGCGTTAGTGGCAGCCAATGTACAGGCAGTATTTACCCCTACGGATAATAACGTTATGACTGCGGAACTCGCAATTTATGAGAAATTTATCGATGCAGGCATTCCGCACTATTGCGGCGCTGATTCCTTTGCCTTAAACGGCGCGTTTTTGGGATATGGCGTAAACTATGAAGACCTTGGAACCGCTACTGCGGATATGGTAATAGAAATACTGGTAAACGGCGCTGACCCGGCAGGCTTGGCAGTTGTTACGATGGATAACGGTATCGCAACGGTCAATACGGAGACGGCAGAGGCAATCGGTCTGGATTACAGTATGTTTGCGGATATGTGTACGAATTTAGTAGAAATCCAGACAGCGGAATCATTTAATTAAGATAAGAACAGGATGAGAAATTTATGACTTCCATATTTACACTATCAATTTTACAGAGTGCGTTGGAACTGGGATGTATTTATTCTCTGGTGGCGCTGGCATTGTTTATTTCGTTTAGCATTTTAAATATTGCGGACTTATCGACAGACGGCTGTTTTACGTTGGGATGTGCGGTCGGTGCGATGGTAACGCTGTCGGGACACCCCTTTTTGGCACTGTTTGCGGCAATGGGGGCGGGCGTCTGCTCCGGCTTTATTACGGCGTTTTTACAGACCAGAATGGGAGTTCCCTCCATTCTAGCCGGTATTATCGTCAATACCGGTCTATATACAATCAATATTATGGTGATGGGCTCTTCCCAGATCAATCTCTTTGCCTGTGATACGATTTTCAGTCTGGCAAAAGGAAAAATTGCAGCGTCATGGTATGATAACTGGTATAAGTTTTTGATTGTATTTTTGATTGTTCTGTTGATTGGCATTGTTCTGGCTTGGTTTTTGAATACGAGACTCGGACTATCCATCCGCGCTACGGGAGATAATGAATACATGGTGCGCGCGTCAAGCATCAACCCGCTTTTTATGATTACCGTAGGGTTATGCGTGGCAAATGCCCTGACTGCGCTCTCCGGCGCGATTCTCGGACAGTACCAGAAATCCTGTGATATCAATCTCGGAACTGGTATGGTTACGATTGCACTTGCCAGTCTGATTATCGGAGAGACTTTAATCGGAAAAGGCAGTGTGCTTAGAAAAGTCGCAGGCGTTATTTTAGGAAGCTGCCTGTACCGCTTTATTGTAGCGGTGGCGCTGCGGATGAATGTGCCGGCGGAAGCATTGAAATTAGTGTCGGCAATTATCGTAGCAGCGGCGATTTCTTTCCCGTATTTGAAAGAACAATTTGTCTTTCAGAAACAAAAAAACAGTCTTTTGCATAACAGAAAATTAGCAGCGCAGGCAAATAAGAAGGGCGGTGGAAGTGTATGCTGACGATAGAGAATATTTCCAAGACATTTAATGCCGGTACGGTCAATGAAAAAAAAGCATTGGATAAAGTCAGCCTGCATTTGGCGGACGGTGACTTTGCAACCATTGTAGGGAGTAACGGCGCGGGAAAATCAACGCTTTTTAATGCCATCACAGGTAATTTCTATGTGGATGAGGGAGAAATTTTTCTGGACGGGGAAGATATTACCTATCAAAAGGAATATATCAGAAGTAAGGTGATCGGACATCTTTTTCAGGATCCGCTCAAAGGAACCGCTCCGCATATGACGATTGAGGAGAATATGGCGCTTGCATATCTTCGAGCCTCTACTGCAAAACACGCCTTTTTCAGCCGTATCAGCAGTAAGGAAAAACGGAAGTTCAAAGAGCATCTTGCGTTATTAAATATGGGACTCGAAGACAGGATGAAACAGCCGGTAGGGCTGCTTTCCGGCGGGCAGAGACAGGCGCTTACCCTGCTTATGGCAACAATGGTGACGCCCAAAATCCTGCTCTTAGACGAGCATACGGCGGCGCTTGACCCTGCTACGGCGAATAAAGTGCTGGAGCTGACAAGACAGATTATTGCCGAGAGAAAAATTACCTGTCTGATGGTAACTCACAATATGCATCAGGCATTGGAGTTGGGCAACCGTACGCTGATGATGGACGGCGGCAGTATAGTCTTTGATGTACAAGGTGCGGAAAGAGAGAAACTGACGGTGGATGACCTGCTCGAACAATTCCGGATATGCGCAGGGAAACAACTGGATAATGACAGGATTTTGCTGTCGAAGTAGTAATAAGGAGTCTGCCATGAAAAAGTTGTTATCAGCAATCAGTGTACTTTGTATCCTTTTTCTTATCGTGCGGACAAGCAGGGAGTATCAGGAGAATTCTGCATATATATATGCTTATGATAGAATGATGCCGCCGATAGCTAAGCCGGAGGAAGAAGTCTTAGAAAGTGTCCGCAGTCTCTATCGTATGAGAACAGAGCGGGAGGAAATGGGAGACTGGTATTTTTACAGTTCTTACGCGAAAGAAATCTACGCAGAGGGCATAGCGCATTATTATGATTGTGCGGATTGGTATGGATATGACTATCAGTATATCGCATACACTTACGAAGATGACTACGATGGGAACGGAAGCAAAGAGGCATTTGTGGCAATCGGGCAGAAAACAGGCGACACAGCGGAGTATTTATTCGGAAACCTATATTTTGTCAGTGATTTGGAAATACAGTTATTAGAAGAAGCCATCTTTATCGGGAAAGAGCCGGTTTGCAGTGAACAAAACGGAAAAACGCACATATATTTTGCTTATAAAGAGAACATTCAGCCTATGCAGGCTGTTTATGCGGTAACGGACGGACTGGCGGAAAGACAGAATCCGATAGAGAAAAGCCGGGAGGAAAAGGCTGTCGTAGGAAATGAATTTACCCCGGATGCGGATGTAAAGGAACGCATGGAAAATGCAAAAGATTACAGGGAAGACGATTATGAACTGCTCAGCGGATATAGTGGTTGGTATGAAATGATAGACGGCATGGGGTTGGTGAATACAACGGAGCATTTTGCAGCCTATGTAGTAGGAAAAGAAGGTGTTATTATTGAAACGGCGGATGCGAAATATTTATATGCGGATATCCGGTATACCACACATTATAGGGTGTCTCCTGAGTGGAAAGAGGCTGACTTTGATGGAGACGGTGTAAATGAGCTTGCCATGATTACTTTTGTTAAGCATGGTACGGGATTAGGTATTAACTCTTTATATATAGTAGACCAAGATGAGGCTGGAGAGTGGGAAATGTATGAATTTCTGCACAAAGACTATTGCCGTCAGTTACGAAAACATTTTGATACGGTTATTGACGGGGATGATACATGGTTTGTTTTTGACGGGCAGAAAATAGTGGTGATAGAATTCAATGAGGTTCAATCTTATTGGTATGATGTGGGAAATCATGTTGATATCGAGTATACGGCGGATGGGATAGAAATTACGGCAGTTGTAGAGGGGATATCTGACGAATATGCTATCAATGCCGTCTATCCGGATTGCCGCATCTTAGCGCAGGTGAAATTTTTAGGAAACGGGAACTGGCAGCTTTCCGATGTCCGCTGCCGGACATCGGAATAGTCAGCTTGAAAGTATTTGAAGAACACGTTCAATATCAGGAATATTATCCAGTTCAAAAGCGTTTTGTCCGGATGATTGCGCAGGGGTATAAAAACTCATAAATTTATTCTGCATTGCCGCCGCTGAACCAAAGTAAATACTTCCGGAACCGTCCGGATTTCGTGTAATTGTTCTTGTCAGGTTTGTATGATAGTCTAAGGTATTTATCTGATTTTTCCTAAAAGAAAAAACTCTTTTATTCGTAATGACATAAACGGTTTCTTTTCTTACGTATGACTTCATGATAAATCTGCCGAATACCATATACAGTCCGACGAAGACAAACGGAATGCCCCACAGATTAAATAGAAAAGGAGCGCCGATAGTAAGGACACGGGTTTCCCAAAAAATGGCGAAGCCGCACCATATAATACTGAACGGAATCATATAAATATCGTATTTGGTAAGAAGATGCCCTTTGCCAGGTCTGCCGTTCCAGACCACATATTCGTCAGGTGTTAAGTATTTATTTATCTGGTTTTGTGTTTGATTTTCCATTAAAAAACCATGCCTTTCTCTTAACTTGTAGAATCTGTCTTTCAGATATCATATCATAATTTTCCTTTTTTGACAAAATTCCTGAGTCAGAGAACTAAATTTGTTTTATAATGTATTATATCACGCAGAGGAGGTAGAGACTGTTATGAAAAGGTTGTTATCAGCAATCAGTGTACTTTGTGTCCTTTTTCTTGTCGTGCAGACAAGCCGGGAGTATCAGAAACGTCCTGCATATACATATGATTATGATAAAACGCTGCCGATGATAAGTATGTCGGAGGCAGGAGCTTTAGAAAGTGTCCGCAGTCTCTATCACATGAGAACAGAGCGGGAAGAAATGGGAGACTGGTATTTTTACAGTTCTTATGCGAATAAAGTAAATGACAGCATGGACTATGGATATGAGTATATTGCGTATACTTACGAAGATGACTACGATGGGGATGGAAGCAAAGAGGCGTTCGTAGCAATCGGGCAGAAAACAGAAGACACAACGGAGTATTTATTTGGGGACCTTTATTTTGTCAGTGATTTGGCAATACAGCCTTTAGAAACATCTGTTTTTATAGGGAAAGAGCCGGTTTGCAGTGAGGAAAACGGAAAAGCACACATATCTTTTACTTATAAAGAGACCGTTTGGACTATGCAGGCTGTCTATGAGATAACGGACGGACTGGCTGAAAGACAGTATCCGATAGAGAGCAGCCGGGAGGAAAATGCTGTTGTAGGAAATGAATTTACACCGGATGCAGATTTATTGGAACGCATGGAAAATGCAAAAGACTGCAGGGGAAATGATGATGAGCTGCTAACTGCCTATGTCTATTATTCTGAAAAATTAGTCAGTATGGGATTAGTGAATACAACGGAAAATTTTTCAACATTTATAGTAGGAAAAGAAGGCATTGTCATTGAAATAACAGGAGAAAAATATCTATATGCGGATATAGAGTATGCTTCATATCCGTTGATTCCTCCCACATGGAAAGAAGCTGATTTTGACAGGGACGGCGTAAATGAACTTGCCATGATCACCTGTATTGAATCAGGTACGGGACTTTGGGTGGAATCTTTATATGTGATAGATCAAAATGAGGCGGGAGAGTGGGAAATGTATGAATTCCTGCACAAAGACTACTGCCGGCAGTTAAGAGAACATTTTGATACTGCTGTTGATGGAGATGACATATGGCTTGTTTTTGACGGTCAGAGAATAGGGATGCCGGAATTGTTTTGGCAAGGAATCTCCTACAGATATAATATTGGTGATCAGATTGAGTTTGAGTATTCGCAGGATGGGATAGAAATTATAGCGGAGGTACAGTGCATATGCACATCGGGAGAATGCGCCATTAATCTTCCTTCCGGTTATCGAATCTCTGCACAGGTAAAGCATTTGGATGACGGGGACTGGCAGCTTTCCAATGTCCGCTGCCAGACAGACGATGGGGAGGCAGGTTAAAATTTCATCTTTTCAATCTGCTTTCGTTTCAGTTAATATCCGGAGAACACGGGCAACATCAGGAAGATTTTCCAATTCATAAGAGGGCAGTCTGGATAATTGTCCGGATGTGAAGATACCAAAAAAATTATCAGGTTCAGGCGTCGGTATATAAAAACGAATACTTCCAAAGCCGTCAGGATGCCATGTGATTTTTCGAGTCAGGTGTGTATGATAGTTCAAGGTCTGCACCTGATTGTTTATGAAAAAGAATATACGTTTGTTTGTAATAATATAAACCGTTTTTCTCCTTTTGTACGTCATTAGGATGAATCTGCCGAACACTAAATATAATCCTATACAAACAAATGGAATTCCCAACAGTTTGGGAGCAATGTATGTGGAAGCCAAAAGAGCGGCGCTTTCCCAAATAATGGAAAATAAGCTCCACATAATACCGAACGGAAGCATAAAAATGTCCTGCTCGGTAAGAAGATGCCCCTTGCCCGGTCTGCCGTTCCAGATGACATTTTCGTCAGGCATTAAATATTTGTTTATCCAGTTTCGCTGCCGATTTTCCATACTGATAACCGGTCCTTTCCCGTAGCTTGTCGAATTAATCTTTAGCATATCATAATTTTCCTTTAGACCAATTCTCTCATTCAGGCTCACTCCCCGCGCTGCCGCCTCTATTCCTCCGTATGTTTCTTCCCTCGGTAAATACGCCACAATTTCCATCCGGAAAAAGCAGTCAACGCCCCAAAAAACAACTGATGGGGAATCCATGATGCAGGAGTTGCCACTGCCTCCAAAAGCCTGACATCATCCTTATAGTACAACAGCACGAAATCACCGTCCATCTTCACGGCATGCCCCGGCAGATAATACCATTGTCTCACACCATCCACGGTATACACAGCCTTTTCCTCATCTCTGATTTCTGCCCGAATGCATTGATAGGTCTGGGTGATTCGATAATCCCTGATTTCCCTGACAAAGATGCTGACAAAAATCACAATGGAAATCAACCACAGACACCACCAAATGCGTGACTGATAGCTTTTCTCTTTGCGCTCATCATAAACATGCACGTTGGAGTCAAACCCCTCCCAATCGCTATATACCTCTTGATCTTTCATATATCCACCTCCACCATTTCGGTTGACAATTCCTATATAACATACGAATTTCATCTTTTTAGTCTGCTTCTGTCTCTGTCAATATTCGAAGCACATGTGCAACGTCAGGAATATTTTCCAATTCATAAGAGGGTAGTCCGGCTAATTGTATAGTCGTGTAAAAACCTATCAGCTCATCCGGTTCCGGCGCCGGTATATAAAAACGGATATTTCCAAAGCCGTCCGGATGCCATGTAATTTTTCTTGTCAAGTGTGTATGATAGTCTAAAGTCTGTATCTGATTGTTTCTGATAAAGAAAGCTCGTCTATTTGTGATGACATAAACCGTTTTTCTTCTTTTGTATGTCTTTAGGATGAATCTGCCGGGTGTTAAATATAATCCTATACAAACAAAGGGAATTCCCCACAGTTTGGCAATAATGTCTGTGGGAGCAAGAAGAACAATACTTTCCCAGATAATGCAGAATAAGTTCCATATAATACCAAATGGAAGTAAAAAAACGTCCTGTTTGGCAAGCAGATGCCCCTTTCCCGGTCTGCCGTCCCAGACGACATATTCATCAGGCGTTAAATATTCTTTTATCAGATGCTTATATTGAGAATCCATGTGTAAGAACCAGGCCTTTCGCTAGTTTGAAAGTATCCGGAGAACGTGGTCAACGTTAGGAATATTCTCCAGTTCAAAATGAATGATTTGAGGAAATATAGCAGGGTCGAAATAACCATACAGCCTTGATGAATCCACTGAACAATAGCGAATGCTTCCGGAGCCGTCCTGATGCCGTGTCACTTTTCTTGACAGTTTTGTATGATAATCTAAAGTCTGTATTTCATAGTCCCGAAAAGAAAAAATTCTTTTATTGGTAATGACATAGATAGAATGTCCCGTTCCCGACTTGCCGTTCCAGATAACATATTCGCCGGATATTAAATATTTATTTATCCAGTTCCATTGTAGGTTTTCCATACTGATAACCATTCCTTTCTCGTAGCTTGTTGAATTATTATGAAATGGGTGTTCTTGTCAGGTTGATTCTACGACGCTATGAACATTCCATACTCCTTTGGGACATTTAAAATTCCATTTGTCAAATTCTGCATTAGAACTGTTTTTATTATATGTTTTGGCACATTATTCAGCGATGTCATACTGGGAAGAGAATAAATATAATTTACCATATCATCTATATTAGTAACTGCCAAGGAATCAACA
>CAMWMM010000041.1 GCA_947175285.1 uncultured Lachnospiraceae bacterium | reverse complement strand
AAGCGTCACTTTCATTTGTTTGCCGATAGCGGTATATTCTTCCACTTTCGTTTTGCCTGTCCGGAAAATGAAAATACCCGCTGTCAAAAACAAAATACATTTAATACATGCATGAAAAACGATATGCAGTAAAGAGCCTGTAAATCCGGTCGGCGTTAAAAGCGACAAACCGAATAAAATATAGGACAACTGCGATACTGTGGAATACGCAAGACGCTTTTTGAACACTTTCTCCCGGTAGGCAAGCATCGAACCCATAAATACCGTCAAAAGCGTTAACACCATCCATGCCGTCTGCACCCATGTTCCCCGGATAAAATCAGGACCAACGATATAATACACCGTACGGATAATCGCTAAAACGCCGCCTTTTACAATGATTGCCGAAAGCGCCGCAGACGCCGGAGCAGGAGCCGCCGGATGTGCCGTTGGAAGCCATGAATGCAGCGGAATCATTCCCGCCTTTGCGCCAAACCCAATTAACATGAGAAACACCGCTGTCTGCAACAGCACGGCATTTCCCGACACAGTTGTCATATTCAATGTGCCGCCCGCCGTAAAGCTAAGTGTATCGCAATAGTGGTATAAGAAGTAAATGCCAAACAATGCGCAGTATGCACCGCACATGGAATAAAACAGATATTTAAGCGCCGCCATAATCGATTCTTTCGAACCGCTGTGCAGTACAAACGGCACGGAAGTCAACGTCATCAACTCATAAAAGAAATACAAAGTAACTAGATTTCCCGCAAATTCAAGCAGTAACAAAACTGCGTAAACAATCAGGAAAAATCCGAAGAATCTCTTTTCCTCGCCCTCGTGTTTCATATAAAGAAACGCATAAAAACCGATTGCCAGCCAAATAACTGACGTCACTGTCACAAACAGTCTGCCAAGCTCATCCACATGGAAATACACCGGTATATCATCCATCAGATAAAACAGTGTCAAGTCTATCTCTTTTGTCCATACAACCATAAGTGCTGCGGCAACCGATATCAGTAACACTGTCCCTACAAAGATGTGCAGTTTCCTTTCCGGCATCTCTGCGCTCTCCTGTCCCCCTTTGCCGACATGTGACAAAAAGGAGGAAACAAGCAGATAAATACCGGATATCGAAGATAATAAAACCGGCAGCATTATCCACAAACTATCAAATAAACGATTCATCATAGTAACCATGCCTTTCTCTCAAATTACGCAAACATTTGAAGCCCCTGCTCAATCAGATTGATAACAGGTTCGGAACTTACGCCTAACAAAAGGTTCAGGACAATGAAGCATATTAACGCAATGCTTTTTGCAGGCTGCTCCGATATATGAATTTCTTCAAACCCTTTATCTACCACCACTTCTCTTTTTTCCGGCGTATAAATACGGATAACCGTCTTCATAAAGTAAACCGCATTTAAAATAACGCTGATTGCCAGAGCGATTAATGTAATCATAATTTTATGCCTGTTTCCGAGCGCCGCCTGTGCAAACAACAGTTTGGAAATAAATCCGGAAAACATCGGAATACCAACCATCGACAAAGAGCCGACCGTGAACGCAACTCCGGCGAGTTTGTTCCGGTACCCCGCTCCTGTCAAGTCGAAGAAATTCTTACTTTTGGCTGAAGCATCCGTAATCCCCGACGCCGCTACAAAAAGAAGCGATTTGGTCGCCGCATGTGACACAATATGATAAATGCTCGCAATGATGCCCGCAGTCGTTCCAAGTCCGAATCCCATATAGATATAACCAATCTGCGCAACCGAAGAGTATGCAATCATCCGGTTAATATCGTTTTCTTTAATCGCGTTGATGGAACCCATAATCATACCTGCAACGCCAAAGACGAACAATACGTTAATGACCTTACTATCTCTAATAATGTCAAACCCGATGACACGGTAAAAAATCTTGACAAGCAGGAAAATATAGCCTTTCGATACAAGTGATGACAAAATAGCCGCAGAGGATAACGTGGAATACCCGTAGGCGTCCGGCAGCCATGTATGGAACGGATAAAGCGCACTCTTAATGGCAAGACCTATCGACATCAGGCAGATTGCCGTTAAAAGCGGTATATGATACGCCCCGGATGACTGTAAAATCGCCGCCTGCTCCTTGATATTACTCATTAAAAGATGTCCGGTCAGGCTGTATAAAAAGCAGATACCTAAAAGCAAAAGACCGGAACCTAACAGGCTCATAATCATATAGCGGGTTGCCGCTTCAATCGTCCGTCCGTTCTGACGAATCATAATCAGTCCGCATGCGGATATGGTGTTAATTTCCACGAAAACATAAGCCGTAAATAAGTCGTTTGTATAAATCAGTGCAAGCAATGAGCAGAGGAGCAGATTTACCATAATATAGTACAAATTCTGCTTCGTCTCTTCTATTTCCAGTTCTCTTTCCAGTACCCCGCCAATGACGCTTAAAAACATAATGATACAGAAAAATAACGCCATTGCGGCTTCCAGAATGCCGACACGGATTTCATTTCCCCAAGGCGCGGGAAAATGTCCCATTGTAAAAATGTATTCCTCTCCCGTTTTCAGTACAAAAGAAAGCACTGCCGCCGACATTGCCCCGATTATGGTGATAACGGCAAGATTTAAGCGTTTCGCCCACTTACCGTTTAATACGGACGATATGGGACCCGCAAACAGCGACAACAGGATGGATATAAAAGGAAGATTCTGTACAAAAGCCATTATAATCCCTCCTTTTTCAGCATTGTAGATATTTCATCCAAGTCCAGCGTATGATACCTGTTATATAAGCGAATCGTCAATGAAAGCATAAGCGCCGTGACCGAAACGGAAACGACTATTCCGGTCAATACAAGACCGCTCGGGATCGGATTGATATACGCGTCCACGCTTTGAATGCCGTCCACGACTATCGGCGCTTTATGTCCTACGATATAACCTTTCAGTGCAAGAAACAAATAAACCGAAGTATCCATGATATTCATACCGACAATTTTCTTAATCAGGTTTTTCTGCATCAGCAGATTGGAAAAGCCGATACCGAACAAAATCATAGATACTGCCTCTTCATAGTTGGTTAAAAAATTAGCAAAGTCCATATTTAATAACCTCCTTTTCGGAACATAACATAAAAAGTGTACATCGTTCCGGCAACGACAACGCCGACGCAGATATTTAAAATCAGAATCAGACCGCTGCTCAAAATCGCTCCCGGTGTTCCAAGCGGTATCACACTCTCGATATGATTGGCTCCCGTATAGAAAGAATAACTCTTTGCCAGACAATAGCAGCCCAATGCACAGACACTTAACACCTTATAGGTTTTCTCTTTAAAGAAGCGTTCCGTCTTTTGAAAACCAAAAGCATTCAAATATAAAATCAGTCCTGCACCGATAATGGCGCCGCCTGAAAAACCGCCGCCCGGTCCTAAATGACCGCCGAGAATAACGTAAATACCGAAAATGATAATCGGGGGAACAAGCACACGTGCCGCAGTCTGTAAAATCAAATCATTCTTCGGCTCATAAATACGGTCGCTCACCTCAATATCCTGTCCGTTTTCATCTTTTTTCTTATCTTTACGAAGCAGGATTAACACCGTACAGGTTGCAATAAAAAGCACGTGGGACTCTCCCAGTGTATCAAAAGCCCTGTAATCCAAAATCATGCCCGTTACAATATTGACCGCTCCGGTCTCTTCCAGTCCGTTCTCAATATAACGCTGTGACACCTCGTTATTAACCGGGTTTTCCATATGTCCGTAAGCGGGCAGATAGGAAACCGCAATTAAAAGCATCGCAACAAGAAAAATACAAAAACATCCGCTGAAGATTTTATATAATTTTTCAAAACCGTTAACACTCCAGTTATTAGCTAAGTCGTATACTCTCTCTCTCCGCTGTTTCCGCTCTCTCTCCCTCGTTATGACAGTATTGTCATCTTCTGTAAACTCTTCCTGCGGCTTCATTTCCACAGTGCCTGTAAAAGGGTCTTTCGTACCGTCAAACCATTGTCTGAAACGAAAGGAGAACGTTTTTTCATATTCTTTCTCAGTGACTTTCCTGCTCATGTACCTTTTCCCCCTCTTCCTGTTCCGTTTTTACCATAGCGCGTATTTTCTTTAAGGTGACAAAAAACAATACGCTGGTAACACCTGCGCCTACCGCAGCTTCCGTAATTGCCAAATCCGGTGATTCCAATAGAATCCATATAATAGACATCACCAGACTATACGACATAAAGATTAAAATGGTATTCAGCAAATTCTTGGACAAACTTGCCGCTATTGCGCATAAAATCAGAAATCCCAATAAAATATTCGTAAATATCTGCATTGTAACGCCTCCCCCTTACTTTTCCGCCAGTTTATCTAACGGAGTGATTCTATAATGCGACTCCCTATCCTCGTTTGTCGCCACCTCAAGCCTTGCAATCAGGTGAGAGGAAGTCGGTGAGGAGAACCATAAAAATGCAATGACGCAAAACAGCTTTAAAGATGTAAAGTTAAAGCCGCTTATAATCATTAAGCCGATAAGTGAACAGCCGATTCCCAGAGTATCGCCCATTGCGGCGGCATGCATCCTGTTTAATACGTATTTAAAACGAAACACCCCTATCATTTCAATCAAAAAGATAAGAAGTCCGCATATTAAAAATAAAGCGCCTGCAATAAAACGAATCCATTCAATTACTTCCATCTTTTGCCTCCTTCTTCTCCCGGTAAACACCCATATATACCTTTGTCAGTACAATAACCGCCAAAAAGCTTATCATTGCATAAATCAGGCAGATATCTGCCAGATATCCCTCCTTTAACATGATGGCAAGAATGGCAATAATGACCATAACAATCGTTCCCATCATATTCGTGGCAACGATTCTGTCTGTGACCCTCGGACCTTTAATCGCCCGAATCAGGCACAGGATAATCATGACTGCCAAAACAACCAGCACAAAGACAAACAACATCTGATAGGCATAGTCCAAACCCGGTATTCCTTTTCCCATTTGTAAAACCCCTTTCTATTCACACTTTTTTATCATATCTACAAAAACGGACGTATCCATTCCCTCTGCAAGCGACTCGTCCAGACAGTGTACGGTATAAGTATTGTCATCCAATAATACCGTAATCGTCCCCGGCGTCAGCGTAATGGAATTCGCCAGGGAAGCACGTCCCATCTGTGTGTGTATATCCGGCTGAAAAGTCACAAGCGCCGGCTCTATCTCTTCTTTTTCCGATAAAATCAGATGCATGACCGCCAGATTCGCTTTGACAATCTCAATTATCAGTACAATGATATAGTGAAGAATGCGAAAAGCATTCCGAATCAGTTTCTTTTCCTTGGCAATACTGTAGTCCGTAAACTTACAGGTAAATGCAAACAAAGCCGCCGCAATGATGACGCCGAAAATTGCAATTTCCGGTGTGAAATTCCCGTTGAAGATAACCCACAGCAAAAAATACAGTAAATACATTTCTATCACTCTTCCTTTCCCAGTCTGATTGCTTCCATATGTTCCGCTAAATCCTCCGGCAGTGCATCCAGTAAATACTGCCTGCCGCCCGCCGGCTTATCCAGAAACAATTCCCGCAGTTCCTGATTAGTTGACATAACTTCTTCTTTTAACTCTCTTGCGCTGAGTCTTCTCGCACCCTGCCCCATGATAATAAGCTGTTCGAGCCCATCCGAGGTTGCCACCGTCACCTGATTTTTCCCGGCGATTTCATGTGTCACCTTTTCGATATACTGATCCGCCGTTTCCGCTTCTTTTGTGTAAACGACATAAATATTATGATAAGCGGAAATACTGCCCGGACTGCCCTTGACTTTATAAGCGTCAAACACAAGAATTAACGTCATCTTTCGATAACCCTGATAGTTGCTTAAAATATCCATCAGCTTTCCTCTTGCGCTGTCCAGATTCGTTTTCGCAAGTTCGCTTAACTCCTCCCATGCGAAAATGATATTATAGCCGTCTACCAACAGAAATTCTTTTGTCTCTGCCTTTGCACGAATCGTCTTTGGCGGAACATAACTTTCAGTGCTATCCTGCTTTTTGGCGTTCACACGGCCTTTATTCCATCCGGTTCTGCTTCCGGTACTGCCGTATGTCCGTGCAAAGATTTCCTCCAACTCTTTCTCACTCACACTATTGGGCGGTCTTTCTGTTCTGACACTCGTGTCAGCATGTTGTTTTCCGGCTGACTGTGTTTCTTTTGACAAAACGCTCTCTATGTGCATGTAGTTTTCTACATCCTGCCACTCCACAACCATGCCTGTCCCGTGAGAACAAAAGACCGATGATGACGGATTATCCGTATCATGCTCCGCATCATAGCCTGCCTCCGCAATGACTTCCTCCTCGTTGTGGCATGGCTCATATCCTTTTAAAGTACAGCTGAGTCTCCCTCTCCCGCCGGAATATGCCATAACTTCCGTCTGGTAATCCCGCATTTCGGATACGGGAACCGTTCCGGTCAGGACGGCGTTCTCCCCGTCCGTAAGCGGCGCCTCAAACCGTCCGTACTTCGCCTGAATATCCGACATGGCGCGCCCTATCATCGCCTGCGGCAGTTCCAGCCGGAATTCATAAACAGGCTCTAACAGTACACAATCCGCCTTATGAAGCCCCTGTCTAAGCGCACGATAAGTCGCCTGCCTGAAATCACCGCCCTCGGTATGCTTTAAATGTGCCTTTCCTGCGGCAAGTGTAATCTTCATATCCGTAAGCGGCGCACCAATCAGAATACCCAGATGTTCTTTTTCCTCCAAGTGCGTCAACACAAGCCGCTGCCAGTTCCTGTCCAAATCATCTTCACTGCATGCAGCCTCAAAAACAAGACCGCTGCCCGGTTCTCCCGGTTCCATCAGAAGATGCACTTCCGCATAATGACGGAGCGGTTCAAAATGCCCGACGCCCTCTACTTTCCCGCGGATTGTCTCTTTATAGACAATATTCCCGACATCAAACTCCACCGACACGCCAAAGCGCTCTTTTATAATATTTTTTAGTATTTCTATCTGTACCTCGCCCATTAACTGCACATGGATTTCTCCAAGCTGTTCTTTCCAGACGATATGCAGAAGCGGTTCCTCTTCTTCAAGTTGACATAACTTTTTATATAATACATGCACATCTTCTTCGGGCGACAATATCACACGATAGGTCATAACGGGCGCAAGTAACGGAGCGACCGCATTTTGCTCCATGCCAAGCCCCTCCCCTGAAAAAGTCCGGCTAAGTCCGGTTACTGCACAAACCGTTCCTGCCGGCGCTTCTTTCGCCACTTGATACTTTTCGCCGGAATAAATCCGAATCTGGTCCGCTTTTTCCTCCCAGTTTCCCTCTTTACTTCCGACCATCTGTTTCGGATGCAGACTGCCTCCGGTAATCTTCATATAAGTCAGGCGGCTGCCCGCACTGTCTCTGCCAATCTTATATACCCTTGCCCCAAACTCATCCGGATAATCCGGCGTTTTCGCATACTGCAAAATGCCGTCCAGTAATTCTTCGATACCCTCTATTTTTAACGCTGAGCCGAAATAACAGGGAAATACCTGTCTTTCGGCAATCAAAGCAGCCGTTTCTTCTGTGGAAATACTGCCCTGCTCTAAGTATTTCTCCAGAAGTTCTTCATTGCACATGGCAATATTCTCAGCAAGCGTTCCTGTTATTCTGCCGCTTTGCATCTCCTCAGTGCTGTCCGGCTCCGCATCCGGCGTAAAATCAACGCATTGTCCGCTCAGTTTCTCCTGCAGCCCCCGCATCAGACTCTGCCTGTCCGTACTGGGCTGATCCATTTTATTGACAAAAAGAAAAACCGGAATCCGGTAACGTTTTAAAAGTTTCCACAATGTCATGGCATGTCCCTGCACGCCGTCTGCACCGCTTATCACAAGAAGCGCATAGTCTAAAACCTGCAGCGTCCTCTCCATCTCCGCAGAGAAATCCACGTGTCCCGGTGTGTCAAGCAGCGTGATATCCATCTGTTTCCATGAAATCTGCGCCTGCTTGGAGAAAATGGTGATTCCTCTTGACCTCTCCTGCGCATCCGTATCTAAAAAAGTATCGCCATGGTCCACTCTTCCGGCGCTCCGTATGCTTCCGCTTACAAAAAGCATACCTTCCGCTAATGTTGTTTTTCCTGAATCTACATGGGCTAAAATCCCAATGACCAGTTTCTTTCCATCCATTTTCTAACCATGCCTTTCCGTTAGCATGTATCTTATCTATAATAAAGCTCTTCCAAACATACCGACAAACAGTACAACCACAAGTTCGCACAATGTCAGAAAATACCCTGACAATTCTTTCGTAATGCCGCCGCATACCCGCTTAGACAAATAATAGTAATATGTCCATATCCACATACAAAGAAGCGCTTCCAGCACTCCCATTATAGGAGAAACGGCAATGCAAGTACAGAAGCAAAGTGTTAAAATAATGCTAAGAATAATACGCAGTGTCCGTTTCTGTGTAAAAGGAACCGCCGCATTCGCATTCTTCTCCGTTTCCGCCTCCGTAAACCATACGTAAGCCATACTGTATAATGCTCTCGAAATCATATAACCGATTCCCAAAAGCACAAGCTGTCTGTCTTTCCAGATAATAACAAGCCCGCCCGCATATAACATACAATATAATATTCCCGCAATCACGCCGTATGAACCGTCCGCAGAGCACAACTTATCCGTTGTCTTCATAAAATCCTTTAAATGGGTAACGCCGCCTAATAAAACCGGAAGCACCGTCCCCACTAACGCAAAACATGCCTGCCCGAAACCGAAGTTCAGGCAGAGCATATTAAAAGCATACATAAGCGCTCCGATAACTGCACCGAAAAACGGATAAAAACAGAGCATATAGTATTTACTGTTTCCTTTGCCAGACTTCCGTTTCAACATGAGAATATTCCCTTTCCGTCTGTTGTTATCTTATGTCCAGTCAAATTATATTCCTTTCGATTTGGCTTTGTCAAATGAATTTAAAGCATTAACATGACGCAAAGCTGAAATTCCCCATCCGCCAGTGTAATATCGGTATCTCCGCAATATTTCCGCGCTATCCTGCGTATATTGGAAAGTCCGTAACCATGACTCTGCCCATACCCCTGCCCGTCCGTTTTTTCTTTCATGGTAAGGGGGAGTCCGCTCTGCTCATTCCACTGCAAAACGCCGCTGTAACTGTTGCTGACCTCTATGATATAGGCGTTTTTCTTTTGATAGGAACGGATATAAATATGCGCATTCTCACTGCTTTCTATATTCTCCAGTGCATTTTGCAGGGCATTATGTAATATGACACTGATGTCAAATGCATTGACTTTAGAATCCGCCGGATAATAAAATTCCGAACGAAAAGAAATTCCCCGTTTTTCCGCTTCCGTTTTCACTTCCTGCAAAATCACATCAGTTACGGGATTTCCGCTTTTTATATCTCCCGCCATCTCCGCAAGCGCCTCTTTTATCTGCGTACTATAAGCTCTTGCCTCCTCTATTTCATTTTCTTCATAAAGCTTCTCCAGCGTAAAAAGATGATTTGCCATGTCATGCCGGACGCTGCGGATATCCCGGTACATATTTTCCACCTGCTCAATATGCCGTCTGACACTGTCAATCTGCACACCTAACAGCTCGCTTTGCATCTTTTCCTCCTGCCCTGCCCTGATGTTCCGGTACAAAACTATAACGACTACAATCGCAATAAACGATACCGCGCAATACAAAAATATGAGCGCATCATACGTATTCCACTTTACGCCTTCGTGCCATAGCCATAATACATAAGAAGGACGGTAATTCAATATAATCATCTGTCCCGCTGTACATGCAAAAGAGGGAACAGTCAGCATAAGAAGCTCTTTTTTACTCATCTCCATACTCTGTCCGGCGTATGCTTTTACAATACAGCGAAGTGCAATTATCATAAAGATAAAATGTAACAGATGGGAAATCACTGATGTTGCCACAAACAGGGAAAAACATATATCCAAAGTCAGATGCGTCTGCATATGCTTTATCTTTTCGGCAAAAATACCTAAATTATCATATGACACATCTGCCATCGTGAACGTAAGAAAAACCAGCGAAGAATATGCTACCGCAAGAAAAACCTTGTGCCTATAATCGCGCTTTTCTACCCACCACATGACAAGAAATCCTGCCAGAGCGGCAGCCGCTCCCCTAAAAAAATAATCCCTGATAATGCCCCTTGTAAAGGAAAAATCAGGCAGGAAAACCGGCAAAAGATGAAGTATCGATAGAGTGAACAGATATGCCGCGCCGCTGTATAACGCGCCTTTTTTGTCTTTCATAAAAGAGGCGGTGAAACGGTAAAAACAGTAGGACATAGTAAGTATTTCTGCTGTCTGCCTAAAATATGACACAATTGTCGTGTATAGTTCAAATTCATATTCTGTCATGTACTGCTCCTTTCCGGGGGATTCGCGTTATTAGATGGGGGTGAACCGTCATAATAATGTTATGATGTGTGTAAATATACAATCCAACACGGGTCCGCTCTCGCTACAGTTCAATCGTAGCGGTGCATAACATGCGAAAATACCGCATGTAAGCACCGACGCTTTCACAGTGCCCGCTTATGGATTGTATATTTACACACTTTCACACATTCTTATTGACAATTCGCGCCCGTCTATTATATATACCGTCTAATTTGAGTGTCAAAAGTATATTTGAGTATCTGATTGATAAACGGGAAGTTTTCGTTTTATTCCATTCATAGCCAACTATGAAGTCAGCAAAATTTTATGCTATATGAAGAGGCAATGCACTCGAAAGTTTCATCTCTAAAATAAAACAGATAGTGCTGTAAATCATCACGGAATACCCCCACCTGAATTGGGTCAGGGAAATTTTCTTGCCAGTCCGATTCATGTACTAAGTAAAATTCGCCCCAATCTATGCCATATTTTTTGTACCTTGATTTGTTGTAAATAAAAAAGCCCTCATCATTTGGCAAACCACATCTATATAAATAACAGTTGTGGAATGTTATGCTTGCTTTGTTATCCTCTGAAAAGGCTTTGTATACAAAAGCATTAAGATAAAATTCAATCATAACATCAGTACCATTAACCGTTACATTTAATTCAGGTGCATTAGGGTCTGCGTTCCAGCCAATATTTATCTTTTCAAATGATATTTGATTGCCCACAAATACTTACCTCCAAGGCTCCAATAAGTGAGGTTTATTTTGTATCCCTTTTTTAAAATTATATTTTTCATATGCTGCTTTCAATTTGGGGAAATTCAGGCAGCGATTCCTGCCTGCATATTTCTCCTCGTTAAAAATGGCTATGCGTTTCCGCATAGCCATGTGTGTAGGAACTCCATTAGAGTTGCTAGCGCTTTTAGCAGTCCACTTTGCGGTAGGACTCACCACTAATATTATAATACCATATTTCTAAATATAGTCAACTTTATTGACTTTTACACAATTCAAAAGGTATGCTCGACAAACCGAATTTTAATTAATATAGGACATATCACTTATTCTCTTAATAAACCTTTTGCCCTCATTGTTTTCAAACATATAGGAAACCCCACCGGCAAGTCCGAATATTTCACTTGCATTTATAGTTTCAACACTTAACCCAAGAAACATTGTATTAAACACACTTAACAAATCTCCGTGAGAAACAATTATTACATTTTCATCATTACTTGCCATTACTTCATCAAAGAAAGGTTTCAATCTGTTCCACTCATCTCTACGGCTTTCCGCATCAGAAAACAATCTGTCATCAATAGTTTTTTCTTGCATTTCAAGATTTTCACGAAGCCATTGAACTGATTTACCACAACATTTACCAAGATTTCTTTCTCTCAATTCAGTTCTTAGAATAGGTGTTAGCCCTAAATATTTACCTATAATTTCAGCTGTTTGTTTTGCACGTAATAAATCAGATGAATACATTACAAGCTTTCTATCAGATAACTCTGCCTTTAACTTTTCTCCAATTCTATTTGCCTGTTGTACCCCTAATTCGGATAATTCCCAATCTGTCCAGGAACCAACCATACCATTTGTATGGTGAACTGATTGTGTGTGCTGAATAGTAATGATTGTTTTCATAAAAATTTCCTCCATTTTATCCCAACAAACTAAAAACTACCTCAATCGTCTTTAAGATTCCCATTTCTGACATTCTTTTCAATTATTTTCTCTGCGCACTCCCAGATTACATTGGAACCCAATTTAGTCTTAGTATGTCTTTCCATTACCTGTTTTTTACTAATTTCATGTTCTTTCCAATCTCTGCCATCATTTGAATTATTCAAAAGCAACGGCTGAAAATTATCCATTGCACGAACAAATCTGGCTTCCGGGGTTTCAGTTGCTTCATATTCTTGAAACAGACTTTTTAATTCTTCTCCCTGATCCTCCGGTAACAAGCCGAAAATTCGTTCTGCAGCCAGATCTTCCCGCATTTTTTTAGTCTCATGCCCTTTTATATCATAGGCATAGGTATCTCCCGCATCAATCTCCACAATATCATGAATTAAAGCCATAAACATCGCTTTGGCTACATCAAATTCTTCATTAGCATACTCTTTTAATAAATAAACCATCATTGCCATATGCCAGGCATGCTCAGCGTCATTTTCACGTCTTCCATTTCCGCTCAGATGTGTTTGACGAATAACATTTTTTTCTTTATCCGCTTCTAAAATAAATTCAATTTGTTTCTCCAACCGTTCCTTATCCATTGTGTACTTCCTTTCTGCAATTTTCAATTCATCCTCTAATACATCAGCAAAACCCTGAATTGGGTCTGCAAGTAATCCCGCATAGTCAAGGGCTTGTTTATTATTCTTGTACTCTAACGGAGCTTTACGAACCTGCAAAGCAGTTTTAAGTACATCAGGAACCGGACACAAGTTGTTTTCCAATGCCCATTCAGCCGCAGCGGTTTTAGCAATGATTTTTCCAGTACGCAGGGTATACAGGCATCGGGCAATATCCAACATCCAACCGAATGCGTATAGGCTATGTTCCGTCTTCCGTACATATTTTCTTATTGTTTCATAATGATGTCTTATATCGGCATACAAATCGCTTAAATTCGGCGCACTCAACCGACTTCGAACATCCCGGCCGTACAATAAAATGCCGCTTTCCATCAGCTCTGCCATACCAAAACTGTCAAACATATATGTATCGGTAATTCTTTCACCGCTGGTGCCCCAATAGATTACTCGGTCGGAGGATCTCGATATTAAAGCATTAAACGTCAACATTCCACCCTCAAATGAACGATAATATGGATTACCGGGCTCTTTTTCAAGCATTGCTTGGCGGAGATTTACAAGCTTTTGTGCCTGTTCTTCAGATATCTGCCTGTTAGTTAAGACAAGAATATCAATATCGCTCCACCCCAGTCTGAAATCATCCAACACCGAGGAGCCATACAAATAAATTGACGGTTCACAGTCTGACAAAATACTGTTGATTTCATGGATCATCTTATTTATGGCCTTCTGACGTTCGCAGCGTTCAGAACCGGCGGGGTGAAGAATGTATTTCTGATTCGGATATCCCATAGCTTCAACCAGGGCATCTTCGATGAATCCGTACTTTTCATAAAGCGCTCTCGGTGCAATACCTTTCTCATCATCGGCACGAAAAGTGCATACTGAAATCTCCCTGCATCTATCTAGGTTTTGGAAAGCTTCGTTCATAAGCATTGAAGCGATACCGCGGCGGCGGTAATCAGGAGAAACGCCAAGACAGCAAATCATATTATGCCCTCTGGAAAAAAGCATAACGCCAACAATCTCGTCGCCGGTCTTTACACAGATGGCTTGCCGCTTATCCATGAACTTAAGAACGGTAGCTTTGTGCTCGTCCAGCTTCTCCTGAGTCTCCAGCCCGGGGAAATTCCAGCTGAGCTGATTCACAAGCCGCATCCAATTTTCAATATCTTCAGGCATACCGTATAATAGCTGCATGATTTTCCTCCCTTATTTTTGACAAAGTCAAATTATAATTGGATAGTTGACTTACCTAAATCATTTGTATATACCACAATTGAATCACGTTCCATAAAATCAGGCTTATCCCATAGCAATAAATGCAATACCTAACCATTAAAAAATTATTTTTAGCAGTTCTTCCATATACTTTGATTTCCCCATTATATTTTATAATCTACTTGAACAGAATCACCGAATGTATTATAGTATAGACACAAAAAAACAGAGAACTGATACATAATAATACATATGAAATCTTATCATAAAGCTTATCATTCATTTTCATGAATACCAGCTTGATATCTGATGGCATTTCTTGCTAATCGCATACATCCATACGAATACGACAAGTATTATAAAGATATTGGCATAATAATAAATTCCCCTGATTATGTGGGCATAAATCCAAAGGATGGTTCCATTCTCTTTGTAAGACTATATAAAACAGATACGGAATATGTACGTGTAGCTGT
Source organism: uncultured Lachnospiraceae bacterium (assembly GCA_947175285.1). The sequence goes on along the minus strand of CAMWMM010000041.1, from coordinate 2,329 downwards.
TAAAATCACATCAAGAGGAAAGTGCTTTGCAAAGACATTACATTTACTAAGCACTTGCAATGCTGAACGATATCTGAAGAAAGGCACACTAAAAATCTTGACATAACCTGAAACTTTTGTATAATTAAATTACTAAATGAGTAGGCTATATTGAATGAAATCTGAGGACGGAACAGGCGGCCGTCGCCCATTGTTAGGAGATGTGGATTGTCACCCACCTATTTCATTCAAACTTTTAGGCAGATAACTTCGGTCATCTGCCTTTACATTTTATAAATTCTGTCACACCTGACCAAGCAACTCCTCAATAGCCCGCTCCCAATATTGTTCTGGAACATCATACCAATCACACGTACCGTTTTCTTCCATGCATAGTTCCATCGCTTTGGATAAAACGGTTCCGTGTGACACCTCTCCGGTAAGTATCAGATGTCTCGTCACTTTATTCCAGTATGGCGCCATATCATCCAGCCCAGATTCATGCATCTCTCTTATGACTTTTTCTTTGTCATAATCCAGACTGATAAACTCATACTCCCACTCATGCATATTCTGCCGCAGAATCATGAACTGTGCTTTTCCGCCGCTGTGCAGGGACACTCCAACCGCTCCGGGATTTAATATCATTTTATTACCGTACTCTGCCATGCATTGTACATGCGTATGACCGTAAAGAATGTACCCATATGAACATTCCTCAATAATTCTTCCGGTTTTTTCATGATTAGGAAACATTTTCTCAGTATTCCTGTTCGGTGACCCATGGCAAGCCAAAATCGGCGCTGTTCCTTCATACACTATTTCCTGACATATCGGAAGACTTTTAAAAAATGCAATATCCTTCTCTGTCTGATTTGCATAACAGTATTTCATGGCACCCACGGTTGAATCCCCTTTTTTCCATACACAATCATCGTCATACCTCCGGCCGATCCAGTAATCCTCCTTATTCCCTCTGACAAAGAAGCACTTGTATTTTTCCATCAGAGAATAAATTGTTTCCATTGTTTTCTGCGGATACGGAAATTCGCCCAGATAATCACCCAAAAAGATAAACGTATCGATATTCCTCTCCAAAGCATATTTTAAACATTCCCGAAAAGCCTCATAATTACCGTGTATATCAGAGAAAACTGCTATTTCCATACTCTGTCTGCCTCCCTGCCTATTCTAATCTGTCAAATGATCGGCTTGTTTCATCATACCACATCTTTAACAAAAAATCTTTAAAATAAGATTGGTCACTGCAACAAATACACAGCGACCGTGTCTGCAGACGAATACCAGACTTCCCAGACCGAGAACTTTCTCCACAAAGTCTATGAAGGCAACGCAAAAGGGCTTGTTTCCGCATTGATACAAAAGGATCTGCTGTCCGCCGCGAATTATGAAGATTTGAAGAAATACTGGGACGAGTTGAATAATGAAATCACGCACGATACTAAAGGCGAATCCTAAGTCGTCATCTAACTAATGGAGCCATCAGCATCGTTTTGGAAAGTTATGGAGCAATATAGGCTAATTCAGCAAGATAATCCTGTTTAAATTTCAACACAAACGCACAAGGAGCATTAATTTTTCCATCTAGGATTGTTTCATTCCCAAACTGGATACGTCTAATTTTTTCACTTGCGTTTACTACAGTAATCATACAGTATTTTGTCAAGTAGGCACAAATTGCTGCGGCATGGGATACAGCTACAGCCATTTCCTCCTCCCGCAGCAGGCTGAGTATTTCCTCAATGCAGGAATCCATGCGGCAAGCGGTCTCGTTCATGGATTCGCCCTTTCGGTTCTTAAAATCTAAATCTTTATATTGCTTTGCCCAAAACTCCTCGTCCAGACTCTCCAAATCCCCTAATGTACGCTCTTTCAAACGTTCATCATAAACAATTTCTTTCGATAAATAGCCCGCCGTTTCTGCCGCTCTCAGATAAGGAGAGGAATATACGTATTTGTGGTCTTCAAAAATTTTCCGGGTAAAAAAAACTTTCGCCAGCATCCTGCCTGCTTCACTTAATGGGATTTTATCATTAGAGATACCCTCTGCCCTCTGAGGCTCGGAGTGTCGAACCAAAATAATTGTTTTCACTTTTAACTCCTCTGCAAATTAAAATTTCTACCTGATTGTAACACAATGGTTTACTGAATGATATAGAAGTTTTGATTTTGTTCGGCTAACCGTATATAATTATACCGATAGCTTTTAGAGAAAAGAGAGGTATAATTATGGGAACATGGGACCCTTGGCGCGGTTGTCACAGATACAGTGCGGGCTGTAAATATTGCTATATCCATAAAGGGGATTATAAAAAGGGAATTGATACAA
>CAMWMM010000040.1 GCA_947175285.1 uncultured Lachnospiraceae bacterium | reverse complement strand
CTCCTTGAAAATATATCTTTTATAGGAATTATTCAATGCTTCTTTATCTTTCTCAAATAAAAATCTGACAGAAACTGTCTGAATGTGCGAAACACACACTGTTAAGAATTTCTCTGATAGTTTTATCATAATGAAAATATGATTATTTGTCAATATTTATTCTGTATAAATCATTTAAAATTCATTTTCTAATTATCGCAATACCGCCCACTCCATTTTCACATAAGCTTCTCATTACATGTATATATTTTTCTTTCTGACACAAAATATAAATTGCATCACTATAAATTAAATTACCATCAAAAAGGAGAATCAATGATGAAAGATATAGATAAAGATACACTCACTGAAGCGCTTGCGCGGAACACACTCGATGATATTCCGCAGCCGAAAAGCGATGCGAAAGAAATTGTCGGTCTTGTCAAAAGCAGCGGACGAATTAACGGCTATCAATTATCCGACGGCTCCACCGTTTCTAAAGAAGAAGGCGTAGCCCTTGCAAGAGACGGAGAAATTAAAGGCGTCGGCATAGCCCACAGGAAAGATACGGAATATTTGAAATCACTGCCGGATGGCACTGAAAGTAATAACTTAGGAAACCTTCCCTCAGTATCAGGTTAAAACAAACAAAAATGCCACAATCTTTTATTCATCATATTTTCAGACGGATATTGGATTGTGGCATTGGTTGGATTTATCATATCATTTTCATTGAATAATTTGCGATGATATTACATCATCTATGTAATAATCAAGAAGCTCGTATATCCAGTCATGTAAATTGGAAAATTGAAAACCTAATTTCTCTGCCTTCTCAGTATTAATACTATATTCCACTTCTCCATTATAAGGCGCAGCTTCTCCCGTACTGTCAATAACCGCTTTTTTGCCTGTTCTTTTTTCCACATAGTCAAGGATTTCTTTTAACGAAATCGTTCCTGCACTGCAGCCGTTAATAGCTCTTATATCAACGTTCTTATCATTCTCTCTATCCGCCAGAAAAGCAAGAAATTTTCCCGCTTCATCAGAACGGATAAAGCCCATCTGACAATTCAAATTGTCAATATGCATCGGAATCGACTTTACCGCATGTTCCACATAAAACCACAGACGGTTCGTATAGTCGTCTTTTCCAATAACGAATGGATATCTCACGGCAATCCAGTTTTTGTCATTGTATATCTGACACAGGGCGTATTCCGCCTGTCTCTTGACTTTATCATAAGGGAAATCCGACCTGTTACACCAAATCAACTCTTCCGCCGCGCCGTCAAATTCTTCCTCTTTTGTATTTATATGTTTCGGCTGATAAACTGCCGTAGTGGACATATAGATATATTTATGACAATGAATAACATCCAGAGCATATTTGATATCATTAGAACAGTATGCTATCTTATCTATCACAACATCATAAGTTTTATCCGCTAAAGCATTTCGCATACTGTCAGCGTCTGTGCGCTCCAGAATAATTCTTTCTACGCTGTCTCCAAAAACATCCTGAGACTTTCCCCGCGTTGCAATCGTTACTTGATGCCCTTTTTGCAGCAGTTCATGCACCATATGAATTCCAAAAAATCTTGTTCCGCCGATAACGAGTATTTTCATAATCAGACTCCTGTTTAGGAAAAAATAATCCTGTAAAAATCCGCTCTGCTGTCAGATATTAACTTATATATAGTATACCAAATCATGAAAAAAGGCAACTATTTGAAATGTTTATCTCTGCCAAAAGTAATAATAGTTTTACTGCTTAAATTGTCTGCACTTTTCTTCTAACAACATAAAATCGTTACATCTTTTTGCTAGAGCCGTTGCATTTCCTTCTTCTATTTTATGTTTATAAACTTCTTTTGCATTATGTTTTATTTTATCTTGCAGCTTTCTGATAATACGGTATTCTGTCATCAAAAGTTTCCTATATTGTGGATTCCTAACCTTAGGAATATCTACATATGTATATTCCCTATCAGGAACCGGAATCATATTATTAATATTAATTACCGCATAATTCCCTATCTTTATAAAATCAAGCCCATTTTTCATTTTTTCATGCTTTGGCTTAAAAGAGGATAATGGTGCAAAATACTTCATATTATTGACATATAAAATAACACCAATATATTTTCTTTCATTAAACTGCCCTAATTGTTTATTTTGAAACAAATGAGGTGCATAAGGAATAAGATAATCTATATATTTTGGATTAACTTCATATAATTCTATTGCCAATTGTATATTCTCCTACTACAAAAAACGGGACGGAAATTTCCGTCCCCTGTTAGATTCGCACTCTGAGCGGCGAAACACTCACTTATAACTGTCTCGCTTAGGGCTGAGATATGCCCGCTTATAACTGTCTCCGTTATAGGTCGAGATATACCTGCTGTTAAGCCAATGGCATTAACTTATATATAGTATACTCAATTGGTTGGGAAATAGCAACACCTATGAACTTTTAACCATTCCTATAATAGCGACAACACTCCCTGATTCGCCTGATTCGCCTGTGCAAGCATAGACTGCCCCGCCTGCGCTAAAATATTATTGTTGGAATATTTTACCATTTCCGTGGCAATATCCGTATCCCGAATTGCCGATTCCGCCGATGTGGTATTTTCCACAATATTATCCAGATTATTTATCGTATGCTCCAACCGGTTTTGTATCGCGCCCAGCATGGAACGGGTTTCCGACACATCAAAAATCGCACTCTTTGCAAAAGCATTTAAAGCCTGAAAATAACGGACATCAGGAACTTTATCAGCTAATTCTTCTTCCGTTCCTCCCGTAACACCAGTATTATAGTCAGTCGTAAGTCTGTTTTTCACATTTTCATCAGTAATTGCATCATAGGAAAAACTATGAAAAATGGTCAGATCACTCGCCCCAAGAAGGTGTGAATGCCCCGGTGAACCCCACGGCTGAACCATACTTTTGTTCCAATATTCCTGTTTTGCATAAGTACTGCCGTCCGCCAGCCAATAAGCAATCGCTCCCTGCGGATAAGTTGCCTCATTCGGATCAGGGCTATCTATATTCTGGCACAAAGGGCTTTCATTATTCGTCTGGTAAAAAATACCCTTTGCAAGCGCACTCGCAATCAAATCATTCGTACACATGTTACCTATGGAAATAGTAATATGCTGACCGGATTCCGCCCCCACCTGTAATCCCTTGTTGGAAAATGTGCCGTCCAACAGGTTTTGCTCATTAAAAGTCGTAGTGGACTGTACGCGGTCAATCTCACTCATTAACTGCCTGACTTCCATCGTGATGTAATCCCTGTCTGTTTCAGTCAGCGTTCCGTTCGCTCCTTTAACTGCCAATTCTTCCATACGCTGTAACATATCATGGACTTCATTCAAAGCGCCTTCTGCCGTCTGCACACAGGAAATGCCGTCTGCCGCATTAGCAGATGCCTGCGTAAGCCCTCTCACTTGGCGGCGCATTTTTTCTGATATGGATAATCCCGCCGCATCATCCGCAGAACGGTTAATTTTATATCCCGAAGACAGTTTTTCCGTAGATTTTGCCTGATTTGTGCTTATCAGGTTAAACATACGATTCGCGTTCATTGCCGTTATATTATGTTGTATAACCATAGGTTCCCTCCCCGCTATATAGCTTCCATGCATTTAAATCAATAGTTGCTTATTAAAGTATATATCGGATTTTTCCCCGCCGGTCTTAACGTTTTAATACAAAAAAAGTGTATTACTTTCTTCCTCGTACCGATACCGTAAAAACTGTCCCGTAAGCTCCTCAATTTTGTTATAAATATCAGCAATATCCGTATTAACCTGATTTATCTGTTTTTCCATCTCGCTTATCTGTTCCTGTATTGCAGGAATCGTCTCTTTATTCATAATATTTATCATATCGGTTATATCATACAGGTTGTTCTGTGTATTTTGCAGCTGCGTAATCATGTTTTTGATTTCTTCCGTGATTTCATCTACCTGCTCCTGCAAATATACATTATCTCCCTGCTGAGTTATGATAGTTTCTTCCAAAGATTTTTGGATTTCTGTCATGGATTGCAGTAAATCTTCTACTTTTTCCCCCAGATACTGCATATTATTCAGATATTCCTGCTTTAATTCCTCATCACCTGACGGTTCCGCCATAATGACTTCGGGAATATACTCATAGGTTTCCGCTGTCAATTCCTCTTCCTTTCCATTTGCATTCTTTCTCCAAAGCAGTAACAGGCACAAAATAATAATGATAAGTATCACAATACCAAGCATACAGGGAATCAGGAAATTTCCTTTTTTTTCCGGGTCATTTCTCCTTTCGCTGATATATTCTGACACTTTTGTCATAAATTCTCGCATAATTTTTCTTTCTCCTTTTCTTTTTCAATTAACTTTTGTGAAATCAATTGGAATCATGGCGAAGCGCCGGACTACTCTAAGCTTAGATATAAAAAATGACTCTAAAAGATTGTAAATGTACGATATCAGAATTATATTTCAAATGCAATATCGGAAATTTGCACAAATATTTATGAAAAAAGCCGAAAAAACACCGTTTTGTCCGATGCTTTCCGACTTTTTACCTGTCAAAAACGTTTTTTAGTTAATGCCTGTAACTTGAAATCTCTACCATGTCAAGATCTCATATCCATCCTCTGTAACGGCTACCGTCACTTCCCACTGTGCCGATGGAAGACCGTCTTCTGTGTAAACCGTCCAGCCATTCTCATCATCAATATAAATATTCGCTTTCCCCATATTGACCATTGGTTCTATCGTAAATACCATGCCGGGCACCATCAACATTTCCGTTCCTTTACTGGTAACATAGCTGACAAAAGGTTCTTCATGAAACTCCAGTCCTACGCCGTGCCCGCCTATTTCGCGCACGATAGAGTAACCATTCGCTTTGGCATAGTCATTGATTGCCTGCGCCATATCACCGAGGAAGTTCCATGGCTTCACCTGTTCCAAACCGATATCCAGACATTTATGAGCCGTTTCCACTAATTTCTTAGTTTCCGGCGCTACATCACCCAGCATAAACATTCTGGAAGAGTCTGAGAAATATCCGTTATAGATAGTGGAAGCATCCACATTGACTATATCGCCGCTTTTTAAAATATCTTTCTCTGACGGAATCCCATGACAAACCTGCTCGTTCAAAGAAGTACAGACGCTTTTGGGGAATCCATCATAGCCAAGCGGAGCCGGTATACCTCCCATCTGTGTTGTCTTTTCATATACAAGGCGGTCAATTTCCTCCGTACTCATACCGATTTGGATATGTTCTGCCACATAGTCTAAAACCGCAATATTAATTTTGCTGCTTTCTTTAATGCCATCAATCTGCTCTTTTGATTTCAGCATATCATGCTCCGGCACGATATGTCCTTCCAGAGCATACTGCTGTATTTTTTCATCAAAAGCCATATGACAGGCTTTATATTTACGACCGCTTCCACACCAGCACGGGTCGTTTCGTCCTAATTTTTTCATTGCCGTTACGTCATTCCTTACTGCTTTAATATTTTCAAATAATTCTTTACATTCTCACTGATATTTCCGCCGAAAATTGCAGAGCCAGCCACAATCACATTCGCACCGGCTTCCAGAACAATGCGCAGAGTTTCTTTTGTGATGCCGCCATCCACCTGAACATCCACAGCAAGTCCCATCTCGTTTATCATTTGACGGGCAGTTCTGATACGTTCCGTAGATTCAGGAATATATTTCTGTCCGCCGAATCCGGGTTCTACCGTCATAATTAACAGCATCTCTATCTTGTCCAGATAAGGTCTTACTGCCTCCACAGGTGTTCCCGGCTTAATTGACAGACCTGCCCTGCAGCCTGCCTGATGAATTTTATCAATAACGCCGTCTGCATCTTCTGTTGCTTCCAGATGGAAAGTAATGCTGTCAGCGCCGCACTTTACAAAATCGTCAATATAACGTTCCGGCTCCACAATCATCAGATGCACATCAAAAATTTTCTTCGTCACTTTTCTGATAGTGGAAATTACCGGCATACCGAAAGAAATATCCGGTACAAACACTCCGTCCATAACATCAATATGTATATAATCCGCACCGGCCTCATCCGCTTCCGCAATCTGCTTTCCTAAAATTGCAAAATCAGCCGCCAGTATGGAGGGTGACAATAAATTTTTCACAGATACATTTTTCATAATATAACTCCCTGCGTTCTTTCAGACAAAATATAGAGATTCCAAGGCAGCGTATATGCCGCCCGGAATCTTCTTTCTTTTTTAACCCTGTACAAACGGTTTTACTTTTGCATAGATGCCTTTGCCATCCAGCCCGTATTTTTCCACTAATCCCATTGCCGTACCGGACTCGCCGAATACATCCTGCATACCGATTTTCATGACACGGGTCGGCAGATTTTCAGATAAGCAGTCACAAACGGCACTGCCAAGTCCGCCAATAACACTATGTTCTTCCGCTGTCACTACTTTACCCGTTTTCTTTGCGGATGCAATAATGATATCTTTATCCAAAGGTTTAATGGTATGGATATTGATTACTTCTGCACTGATGCCGTCAGCAGCAAGCATTTCAGCCGCATCCAATGCAGATGATACGGTAATACCGCATGCTACAATCGTAACATCTTTTCCTTCTCTTAAGAGAACACCCTTACCGATTTCAAATTTATAATCCGGTCTGTCATTAATAACAGGCACAGCCGCACGTCCGAATCTTAAATAAACAGGACCCTCTTTTTCAATCGCCGCTCTGACTGCTGCTTTTGCTTCTACATCATCAGCCGGTACGACAACTGTCATACCCGGAATCGTTCTCATCAACGCTATATCCTCATTACATTGATGTGTTGCACCGTCTTCTCCGACCGTAATGCCCGCATGTGTTCCGCCGATTTTTACGTTCAAATGCGGATAGCCGATAGAGTTACGAACCTGCTCAAAGTTACGTCCTGCCGCAAACATGGCAAAGGAACTGATAAAAGGTATTTTCCCGCATGTTGCAAGACCTGCTGCAATACCTGTCATATTACATTCTGCAATACCGCAGTCAATGTGGCGGTCAGGAAAAGCTTTTCTGAAAACTCCTGTCTTAGTCGCAGCCGCAAGGTCAGCATCCAGAACTACCAGATTCGGATACTCCGCCCCACATTCTACCAGTGCATTACCATAGCTTTCTCTTGTTGCTATTTTCTTTACTTCTGACATAATGCTTCACCTACTTTCTCCAAATCTGCCATTGCAATTTCAAACTCCGCATCGTTCGGCGCTTTTCCATGCCAGTCTATGCTGCCCTCCATGAAGGAAACGCCTTTTCCTTTCAGAGTCTTACAAACAATTGCCGTAGGCATGCCTTTCGTATTTCTTGCTTCTTTAAATGCAGCTTCTAACTGGTCGAAGTCATTTCCGTCAATATTGATAACGTGGAAATTAAACGCTTCAAATTTTTTATCAATCGGATAAGGCGAACATACATCATCAATTTTACCGTCAATCTGTAAGCCGTTATTATCTACGATGACTACCAGATTATCCAGCTTTCTGTGTCCGGCAAACATAGAAGCTTCCCATACCTGTCCTTCTTCAATTTCACCGTCTCCGAGCAGTGTATAAACTCTGTAATCCTTCTTATCCATTTTTCCGGCAAGAGCCATACCGACTGCCGCTGAAATACCCTGTCCAAGAGAACCTGATGACATATCTACGCCCGGCGTCTCCTGCATACAGGGATGTCCCTGTAAATAGGAACCCATATGACGAAGTGTCGGCAAATCCTCTACCGGGAAATATCCGCGGTTTGCCAATACGGAATACAGACCCGGCGCCGTATGGCCTTTCGATAATACGAAACGGTCTCTGTCAGGTTTCTTAGGATCCTTCGGGTCAATATTCATTTCCTCAAAGTAAAGATAGGTAAAAATATCCGCTGCAGATAAAGAACCGCCCGGATGTCCGGCTTTTGCACCATGTACCGCTGCAACGATACCTTTACGAACTTCATTAGCTGCTTTTTGTAACTCTAATTTGTTCATCGCTTTCCTCCATTATAATATTTTATAGTTTTTTATTTTCCTTGTCCATAATAAGCATTTGCGCCATGCTTCCGGTAATAATGCTTATCCTGCAACTCCTGCGGCGCAGGCTGGATACGGGGATTAATCGTCTCAGCCCTGTATGCCATCTTTGCAACTTCTTCCAGTACGACAGCGTTATGTACGGCGTCATTCGCATTTTTACCCCAAGCGAACGGTCCATGATTTTTACATAAAACCGCAGGAACCGCCATGACATCTTTATTCATCTGCTTAAATGAATCAATAATCAGAAGTCCCGTATTCTGCTCATATGCTTCCGCAATTTCTTCTTCCGTCAGACATCTTACGCAGGGTACTTCCCCGTATATATAATCCGCATGTGTCGTGCCGTAACAGGGTATGCTTCTTCCTGCCTGTGCCCAGCTTGTCGCATAAGAAGAATGCGTATGTACGATACCGCCGATTTCCGGATATGCCTTATATAATTCCAGATGCGTCGGCGTATCGGAAGACGGATTATAACGTCCCTCTACTTTATTACCTTTTAAATCCATCAGCACCATATCGTCAGGTGTCAGTTTATCATAATCCACACCGGACGGCTTAATTGCAAAAATACCGGATTCCTGGTCAATCTCACTGACGTTTCCCCATGTGAATGTTACAAGACCGTATTTCGGCAGAAGCATATTTGCTTCATAGACACGTTGTTTTAATTCCTCTAACATAGCTTCCATTCCTTTCATCAACCTAAATTCTCTACTGCCGCTTTTTCAATTGCAAGACCTTTTGCATAGCGCACCATAAACTTATCAAAGCCTTCTACATCCTCTTTACGAGGAGCCTCTTTACTGCCCTTTTGTCCTGCGAATACTTTTTTCTCCAAGAAAGCTGACAGTGTTTCACCGTCTTCTTTATGCAGCATATAGGAAGCAAGCAATGCCATTCCCCATGCACCGCCTTCTCCTGCTGTCTCCATAACGCTGACGGACGCATTGATTGCCGCTGCCATAATGCGCTGTCCTACTCCCTTTGTTTTGAACAAACCGCCGTGTCCAAGCATCTCGTCTACCTGTACGCCCTCTTCTTTCAACAGAATATCCAATCCTGTCTTTAACGCGCCAAGCGCAGTGAAAAGATGAACTCTCATAAAATTGGCAAGATTAAAGTTATCGGACGGTGTACGGACAAATAACGGACGTCCTTCTTCAAATCCCGTAATATGTTCTCCGGAGAAATAATTATAGGCAAGCAGACCGCCGCAGTCATCGTCTCCCTCTAATGCTTTGCGGTATAATGTACCGAATAATTCATTCATATCCACTTTCATGCCCATGCTCTCTGCAAATTCCTTAAAAATATTAACCCATGCATTTAAGTCGGAAGTACAGTTATTGCAGTGTACCATTGCTACCAGACTGCCATCCGGCGTAGTAACAAGGTCAATAGCGTCATATACTTTTTGCAGTTCTTTTTCCAGAACAATCATTGCAAATACACTTGTTCCGGCTGATACATTACCGGTTCTCTGTGCTACGGAATTGGTTGCAGCCATACCGGTTCCTGCGTCACCCTCCGGCGGACAAAGCGGAACGCCCGCTTTTAATTTCCCTGACGGGTCTAACAGTTTCGCTCCCTCTTCTGTCAATGTACCCGCCTTTTCTCCGGCTGTCAATACTTTGGGCATAATGTCTCTTAATTTCCACGGGAATTTCTTATCCGCTGTCAGTTCGTCAAACTGCGCAATCATTCTGTCATTGAAATCTCCGGTTTCAATATCAATCGGGAACATGCCGGATGCTTCGCCGACACCAAGGTTCTTTTCCCCTGTCAGTTTCCAATGCACATAACCGGCAAGCGTTGTAAAGAAACGAACCGAAGGCACATGTTCTTCACCGTTTAAAATCGCCTGATAAAGATGAGCAATACTCCATCTCTGCGGAATATGATAGTTAAATACCTCTGTCAGTTTCTCCGATGCCTGTCCGGTAATCGTATTTCTCCATGTTCTAAACGGTACGAGGAGTTCTCCCTTTTCATCAAACGCCATATACCCGTGCATCATTGCACTGAATCCGATTGCACCGATATTTTCAAGTTCCGTACCATACTGTTTTTTCACATCCGCCGCCAAATCGCGGTAGCAGTCCTGCAAACCGTTCCAGATATCATCCAGACTGTAAGTCCAAATCCCATTCTCCAATCTGTTCTCCCAGTCATGAGCGCCGGAAGCAATCGGCGTATTATCTTCTGCCGCTAAAATTGCTTTGATTCTGGTCGAGCCAAACTCAATGCCAAGTACGGTTTTTCCGTCTGTAATCTGTTTTTTGATTTCTTCAGCCGTATACCCCATTTTAGAACCCTCCTTTATATTTTCACTTTATTTTTCGCCTTTTTTTAGCGGAATGCCGCTTCATTCCAACGAAGTTCATTCTTAATGTCACGGATTGTCGTATTCTTATCAATAACTACGCTTTCAATTCCCATAGCCGCTGCCCAGTCTGCCATCTGGTCTACCGTTAAGTCATAGGAAAATGCCGTATGATGCGCTCCGCCTGCCAGAATCCATGCTGTCGCTCCAATCTCCAGATTCGGCTGCGGCGTCCAGAATGCGGTGCCTACCGGCAGTTTCGGCATCGGCTTTTCTACTTTCTTACAGTCAACAGCATTAATTAACAGTCTGAATCTTGTACCAAGGTCAATCAGAGAACATGCAACTGCAGGTCCTTCCTTGGATGTAAATACAAGACGCGCCGGATCCTCTCTGTTACCCATGGAAAGCGGGCAGACTTTAATGCCGATTTCCCCGTCTGCAACGGAAGGGCATACCTCCAGCATATGAGCCTGTAAGATACCTTCTTTGCCGGGAACAAGATTATATGTGTAATCTTCCATCATAGAGGTTCCTTTTGCATCTTTCATATCCGCCGTCATCAGTTTCATCATGCGAACCATTGCCGCTACTTTCCAGTCGCCTTCCGCGCCGAATCCATAACCTTTCTCCATTAATCTCTGGATGGAAAGACCGGGTAACTGCTTCAGACCGCCCAACATGCCAAAATGCGTTACAACAGCATGATAATCATTCTCAACCAGGAATTTTTCAATACCGATCTCCTGTCTTGCCTGCACTGCAACATGCGCCTTGAACTCATTTAAGTCTCTGCCCTCATCTATAATTTTATATTTACTGTAATATTCTTCTACCAGTGCATCTACATCGCCCTGTGGAACCGCGTCCACATATTCTACTAAATCATTAACATTATAATGATCGATTTCCCAACCGAACTTAATCTGTGCTTCTACTTTATCCCCTTCCGTTACGGCAACATTGTTCATATTGTCTCCGAAACGGCAGACTCTGATATGAGAAGACTCAACAATGCCAAGCGCAGTCCGCATCCAGCTTCCAAGCTGTTCCTGAACGCTTGGGTTAGCCCAATGCCCGACAATGATTTTCCTCTCGATGCCCATGCGGCTTACAATATGTCCGTATTCTCTATCTCCATGCGCCGACTGGTTTTCATTCATGAAATCCATATCAATGGTGTCATAGGGAAGTTCTTCATTATACTGCGTATGCAGATGGCAGAGTGGTTTTTTATATTCTTTTAATCCGAGAATCCACATCTTAGCCGGAGAAAATGTATGCATCCATGTGATAACACCGGCGCATTCCGAATCATTATTCGCATCATTAAATGTCTGCCGGATAGATGCCTGACTGATTAACGTAGGTTTTAATATCACTTCAAATGGTAATTTGCCGGAAGCATTGAGCCCCTCTACAATTTTTGCGGAATGGTCCGCTACTTTTCTTAAACACTCATCTCCATATAAATCCTGTGAGCCGGTACAAAACCAGAATTTGTAATTTTTTGTCTTCATAAACCCTCTCTTTCCGCCGTTTCTACGACATATAGCATTGAAAGCTGCCAACTCGGTAATGGGAATCACCGACATGGCAGCTTGCATTTTATATTGCGAAAAACTTATTAACGTTTTTTCTTACGGGCAATAACCACACTCTGAATGACTAGGAACAGGCAGAGCATTACCGCAATGGTAATTCCTGTCCACCAGGCATCCTGTAACCCTACGGAAGAAACAATATTCTTAATCGTGTTAAGTGACAACACTCCGAAAAGTGTTCCAATGATATTACCAACACCACCCGTTAACATTGTACCACCGATGATGGAAGATGCAATCGCGTTCATCTCAGCACCGCTGCCATTGGATACTGCTCCGGAACCAACATGCAGGAAATAAACAAATCCGCCGATTCCTGCTAACAGTCCGCATAACAGATGCGCTAAGAATTTCGTTCTCTTAACATTGATACCAAGCATCAACGCACTCTGGTCATTACCGCCGACCGCATAGAACTGACGGCCTAGCTTCGTCCATTTAAGCATACAGAACAGTAAAATGACAATGAGAAGCGCCACAACAACGCCAATCTCTACATATGCGTCAACATAGTTTCCATTTTTTGAGGTATAACCCAGCCCCGGTATAATCACACGGGTATTTTTCAGAGCAACAAACGCTTCGTTCTGTACATTGAACGGATTTGTATTCACGATTGTCGTCATACCACGCGCAAAGAACATACCTGCAAGAGTAACGATAAACGGCTGAATATCCAGATAAGCAATTAAAAATCCCTGGAATATGCCAAATGCAAGACCAATCGCAATTGCAATCAAAAATGATACAAATACGTTACCGCCCTTAAAATCCAGATATACCGCACAGCACATGGTAACTAATGCCGTAATGCCTCCGACGGAAATATCAATGCTTCGAGTAATCATAACAAGGCTCATACCGCAGGATAAAATAATCAACGCCGCATTATCATTCAATATCTTAAAGAACATCTGCGGTCTCCTGAAACCTGAGCCCAAAAAGATCATTGCTCCGATATACATGATAAAGAAAACTACAATGGTAATCGTCAGAAGTAAATTGGTATCCGTCATATTTTTAAATTTATCCCCAAAGCTGCCCGCCTGGGATGTTTTCTGATTTGATGACATACTAAGCTACCTCCTTCGTCTGTAATTTTTTCATCTTGGAAGTGAACCATTCCCGTACTACCGGCGCACTGATAACAACCAGAATTATAACAACAACCGCTTTATATGCCGGAAGCGCGTCAGACGATACGTTAAATTTATATAACGTTGTTGTAAGAAGCTGAATTACATAAGCGCCGATAATAGACGCCGTCATATTAAATTTACCGCCGCCTAACGGATTTCCTCCGAGAGCTACCGCTAAAATAGCATCCATTTCAATATCCTTGGCAACAACCGAATAATTAATGGTTGAAGTACGGCTTACTTTAATCAACCCGACAACTGCAACACACAATCCAAGAATCACAAAAGAGAGGATTTTAATAAACGTCGGATTGATACCGTTCAACTTAGAAGAGTTTTCGTTAATACCGACTGCCTGCGTATATAAACGAAGGTTGGTAAATTTTAACGCAAGTCCTGCAACAATCGCACATGCCAACATGATAAAGAACGGCGTCGGCATCGGAATACCGGGAATATATTTACCAAAGTATCCGAACCTTTCTTCACTGATAATCGGAAGTTCGTTATGGTTCACCCATGCGGCAATCGAACGTCCTGCCGTATAGAGAATCAAAGTCGCTACCATCGGCTGTATTTTAAAACATGCAACAAGCACACCATTGAATGCTCCGAATAACATTGCTACGACACAGCTTACAAGGAAAGCTACAATAATCGGCGCCTGTAAGGTATCCGGACGGGTATTGTTTCCGCACAACACGCGAAGCAGCACACTGCCGGCTATCGCTACTGCCGCGCCGACACTGATGTCCTGACCGCCTGAAGCCGCCGTAACAAGTGTCATACCGATAGCAAGAATCGCAACCTCAGAACCGTTATCCAAAATTCTTACCAGATATCCAGCTAAAACCGGGTATCCTAAATTGTTTTGCTCTAACGAAATTCTCAAAAAGGACGGATCCATAATCAAATTGAATATGAAAAGCAAAAACAATGCAAACAGAGGAATAAACATCTGCTGTCTGACCATTCTTGAAAAAATATTTCCATTATTTGTTTTATTCATTTCCTTTGTTCCCATAATTATTTGTCACCTCCCGCAATCGTGTTCATAACCGTATTCTGGGTTAAATCACTGCCCGTCAGTTCACCGACTACTTTACGGTCTCTCATAACTATCAGACGGGAGCAGGTACGCAGCATCTCATCCAATTCAGAAGAAATAAAGGTTACGCTCATACCCTCTGACGCAAGTTTCAGCACTAATTTCTGAATATCTACTTTTGTACCGACGTCAATACCTCTTGTCGGCTCATCCAAAATCAGATAGTCCGGATGCGTAAGCAGCCAGCGCGCTAAAATAACTTTCTGCTGATTACCGCCGGAGAGCGACTTAATCGGCGTATCTGCCGAAGCAGTCTTAATGCTCAAAAGTTTAATATATTCATCTGCAAATTTATTTGCTTCCGCCTTTGAAAACGGCTTGAAAAACCCTTTTAATACCTGCTGTGCAAGTATCAGATTATCGCGCACGGAAAGATCTCCTACAATACCGTCAATCTTACGGTCTTCCGGAAGATAAGCAATTCCGTTCTTCATCGCGTCAATCGGCTTGCTTATTTTAACGGGCTTGCCGTCTTTTTTCACACTTCCGCCAAGCACCCTGTCCGCACCGAAAATTGCTCTGACACATTCACTTCTGCCGGAACCAAGCAGTCCGGTAAAACCATTTACTTCACCCTTATCTATATGGAAATCAAACGGTTTAATTCCCGCATCACTTACTAATCCTTCAGCTTCCAATACAGGCACAGCGCCGGCTTTACGCTCATATGTCTGCTGTTTATCCTGAATATCCGCCGTATCATCCAGCTCCTTGCCAAGCATCTTGGAAACGAGCTGTACACGCGGCAAATCTTTGATAGCATATTCTCCTACCAGTTTACCGTCACGCATAACCGTAATTCTGTCGCACACTTCATAAACCTGGTCCAAGAAATGTGTAACGAAAATAATACCGACTCCTTTTGCTTTCAAATTACGCATCAACTTGAATAATTTCGCAACTTCCTGCTCATCCAGAGACGAAGTCGGCTCATCTAAAATCAATACTTTACAGTCCATATCCACTGCACGCGCAATGGCAATCATCTGCTGAACTGCAATGGAGCAGCTCTCTAACTGCTGTGTTGCTTTTGCCGGAATATCCAGAGACTGTAATATCTTCTCCGCATCGGCATTCATTTTTTTCCAGTTCTGGTAAATACTTTCCGTTCTGCCTATGTACATATTTTCCGCAACTGATAAATTCGGACAAAGCGTAATCTCCTGATATACGGTACTGATGCCCGCTCTCTGCGCATCCTGCGGCGAACGTATCGCCACTACATTACCTTCTAAGGAAATCTGACCTTCGTCCTTCTCATAAACCCCTGTCAAAACCTTAATTAACGTTGATTTTCCGGCGCCGTTTTCACCCATTAAAGCATGTACTTCACCCTGACGCAAAGTAAAATCAACCCCCTGCAAGGCGCGTACACCCGGAAAGCTCTTATGAATGTTTCTCATTTCCAATAATGCGCTGTTACTCACCCCTAAGTCCACCTCCTGAAAATTCTTATAAGAAAACGCGGCGCAGAACTATGTATTTTCATCTGCGCCGCGCCATCAATTACTTAAATAATAGCTGACAACTACTCAACTTAGATGCCGTAGTTAGCAACATCATCTGATGTAATTGTTGTAGCGTCAAAGCCCTTCTCATCCATGATGATTGTCTTGTTTGCAATGCTGCCGCCGCTCTCAAGCTGTTTGATGATATCATCGATATAAGAAGACTGGAAAGGATTACACTGTCCGTCATAGTTCCAGTTCTGGTCAAGCAGTTCCTGCAATGCCCACTGGTTGCAGTCAAAGCCCATGATGATGACATCCTTGCCAACACCGTGAGAAATGTTTGCTGCATCAAGCGCTGCTACAGCGCCTTTTGCCATATCATCGTTCTCAGCATAGATAACATTGAAAGACTGTCCGGAATCAATTACAGACTGTACAATCTGCTGTGCTGTTTCCGCATTCCACTCTGCTGTCTGCTGTGTAACAAGGTTCCATCCTTCGGAAGAAACTGCTGCGTCTAATGCTGCGGAACGGCCTTTCTGTGCTGCTGTTCCCATAACGCCCTGAAGATGAATGATATTGTACTCGCTAAGTCCCTGACCCTTTAACCAGTCAACTGCTGTCTGGCCTTCTTTTTCCATATCGGAAACGATAGAAGCTTCATAAAGGTTTTCATCAGCGTCGATTACACGGTCAAACAGGATAACTTTAACGCCTGCATTCTGTGCATCTGTTAAAACAGAATCCCAGCCTGCCGTATCAGCAGCGGAAAGAAGCAGATAATCAACTTCATTCTGAATGAATGTCTGTGCAAATGCAATCTGCTCTTCGTTCTTATTGCTGTAAGAGAAAGATGCATCATAACCATTTTCTGACGTAAATGTTTTCTTTAAATCAGCATCATTTGCTGTACGGTATCCGGACTCATTCGGGTCGTTATTAATAATACCGACTTTAATTGTTCCACCTGAAGATGCCGTATTGTCTGCTGCTGCCGTATCTCCTGAAGATGCTGCTGCCGTATCCCCTGAAGATGCTGCGCTGCCTGATGTTGCTGTGCTGCTGCCGCTGTTTCCACAACCGGTTACTAATGCAGCTACCATTGCTGCGCCAAGTACCATGCTTAATACTTTCTTTTTCATTTCTATAT
>CAMWMM010000039.1 GCA_947175285.1 uncultured Lachnospiraceae bacterium | reverse complement strand
GGGCATGCATACCACACCTGTGGGGTATCAGGCTGTACGCAGACAGAAAGCCACGCGCATAACTCCTGCGGGGTATCAGGTTGCACACAGATGGAAAGCCACACGCACAATTCCTGCGGAGTATCGGGGTGTACGCAGACTGGAGATCACAGCCATGGAGGAGATCACGAAAGCAGCGGAAGCAGTGAAAGTAGCGGGGAGCATCATAAGTCCGGTCATGGAAGCGGTCATCATTGAGAGTCAAGTTAATAAAATAATTCAATAGTGTTGGAGCGTATAGAAATCTATGCGCTCTATTTTTGTGTAAAACAAACGACAGCAGGGAAATTTTTGCTTTTGATATCACTTCCCAGGTGAGCACTAAATTGCGGTGTTTGCCATAGTATTAACCTTTTTCCCACAGTATTTGGATAATATCATCACCATATTTTTCGACTTTAACATTGCCAAATCCGGGAACTTTTAATAAGGCTTCTTTTGTTCGTGGCATTTCGCTTAATAAATCTTTCATTTGCGCGTCAGTAAAAATATAATATGGTTTTGTTTTTTCTGCTCGACTTTGTTTAAGACGATATTCTTTTAAGTTTCTTGTGATATCTTCTTTGTTTTTTGTAAAATTATCGGTAGTTGAAACCGCCTGTTCGTTTGAAAGATTTTTATTGTCTGTAAAGGATACCGGATGATTGATATTCTGTAAAAGCTTTTCATATTTTTGGGCATAATCAGAGCGTTCCGGTTTATTTTGTTCGAGATAGAAATTTGCCAGATTAAGCATAACTTTATTACTCATTTCATCTGCGATTGAGTCATCTTTCTTTTTGATATATGAAATAAGCTGATCAGCGCGTATTACCTGCTGTTTGATTTCTTTAGGTGCATATCTTGCCTCTAAGCAGGTTTTGGGATTAGCCAAAACTACAATGGATTGATAATAGTTTTCAAAAGATTTTTCAAATAAAATTTTTCCCAAGAAATTTTTTAGATTATTTTTGTGAACTTCCTTTAATACCTGCAAATGTCTTTGATTTTGTGTTATGGGAGAATAAATACCCTCTCTTTTATATTTACCGGAAATTTCATACTTTCGTATAAATGCTCCTGTATTGTCAATTTCAATATTCCCAATTAGATTTTTGCATTCAATGATATATATGCATTTCCGTGTAATGACCAAGAAATCAATCTGGGCGGATAAGTCACCATATTCTAAGTAAATATCATGAAGAATATACATGTCCATTCCGCTGTTTTTTAGCTCAAAGGCAATATTGGATTCACCATATTTTCCGGCGTTTGCAATGCTAATCTGTTCTTTAATTAGATTTGCGCTTTCACCCTCTGCCTCTGATAAAAGATTTTGAAGTTTTGCGATATATGTTTCTGCATCACTTGTTTCTTTTAAAAATACTGAACCTATACTTTTTGTAAATAATCCCATGTTTTGCTTCCTTTGCAGTCTATATTTTATTTAATATCTTTTTGTTTTGATGATATGTAGTAAAAATATTTATTAATATTTGTATCATAACATATAAAAAGAGATTACGAAACCAGATTTTGGATATTTATGGATGGAAAACGATGGGAATTTGCCGTGGGAGTTTTGATTTTTTCGGGTATTTGCAGTATAATAAAAAAGAAGACATTAAGAAAGGGGCGATTCTACAATGACAGAACCTAAATATACAGTTAAAGATGGTATTGCATTTTATGAAGAACCCTATGCCATTGATTATTCAAAATTTGTAAGTGAGCATTTGGATTGCGACAGTATTATAAAAGATAATAGTCAAAATTACAGTGATATTGTGCAAGTGATAGCTTTTGCTACGAAACAGGAGTTCAATGAAGCACTAAATGAAATACTAAATACAACTTACACGAAGGGATACAGAAGATTAAGACATTTGAGTTCGGTGGGGTTAAATTCGATATGGTAGCAAGATATACTGGTAAGGCATATATATTAAGTGCTTCAGATATTAGTAATAATAAAGATAACATAATCATGTTATTTGACACAGGTGCGATGAAAACAGTTATTCCATTGAGTTTATTAACAGATAAAATCTTGAACGAAAATGACCGGAATTTGTTTAAGAATGGAATAAGAAATAATGTACCAAAAGAAACATTTAGGTCAGTGTCTGGTTATGCCATAGAAGGGTACCTATGTAAAGCAGAAAATGTTATAATTTCCGGCAAGCTTTTTAAAGTGTTTTATTACTATATAATAGTAGATGAATTGTGTAAATCAGCATTAATAGGTGATGATTTTATATCTTGTTGTAAATTTGAGCATCTAGTTAATGGTGACATAGAAATAAGTGATTTTAATGAAAAAGAATATATAAGTAAACATGAACAATACGCGCTAACAAACAAAGAAATATTAGCGGCATTATCACAGGATGATATGCATACAAAGTGATAACAATTTTACATATTATGATTCCCTATGGAGCATGTTAGTACTAGAGCATCTTTTGCACAGTAATTTGCATTTACTGTGCTTTTTTAAGCAAACAATAATGATATAATAAACACAAACCATTCGGTTAGTGTTACGCAAGCTTATTGCTAGC
Source organism: uncultured Lachnospiraceae bacterium (assembly GCA_947175285.1). Next base: position 14,430 of record CAMWMM010000039.1, on the reverse strand, counting down.
GTTACACAAGCCTGACGGCTAGTGTTTATATAGTGAAAGTGAAGTCAGCAGGAACGGAGGGATTTTCATGAAATTTACAAAGATGCACGGATGCGGCAATGATTACATTTATATCAATGGATTTACGGAGAAAATAGCGCAGGAGGAAAAACCGGAGCTTGTAAGGAAAATCAGCGACAGACATTTCGGAATCGGCGGAGACGGCGCGATTTTTATTAATCCGTCAGAAGAGGCGGATTTTGAGATGGAGATGTATAATGCGGATGGCAGCAGGGCAGAAATGTGCGGCAACGGTATTCGCTGTGTGGCAAAATATGTTTATGATAAAGGGCTGACGGATAAAACGAATATCAGCGTAATCAGCTATGGGCAGATAAAATATCTGGAGCTTTTCTTAAAAGACGGAAAAGTAGATACGGTCAGGGTCAATATGGGAGCGCCGGAACTGCGTTCGGAGAAAATTCCCGTAGTTGCCGATAATGGGAAAGACAGGGTGGTGGATGAGCCTATTTTGGTAGAGGGAAAAGAGTATAAAATGACATGCGTGTCAATGGGAAATCCTCATGCGGTTGTTTTTATGGATGATGTGGAGCATTTGGAGATAGAAAAGATTGGCCCGTATTTTGAAAATCATAAATGTTTTCCGAAACGGACAAATACGGAGTTTGTAAAGATTCTGGACAGGAAGCACGTACAGATGCGTGTATGGGAGAGGGGAACCGGAGAAACGCTTGCGTGTGGGACGGGATGCTGTGCAACGGTTGTTGCCTGTATATTAAATGGTTTGACGGATGAGACGGTTACTGTTAAACTATTAGGGGGCGAAATCGAAATTACATGGGACAGAAGCGACTCGAATTATGTCTATATGACAGGTCCTGCGGAAACTGTTTTTGATGGAGATTATGTCCGTTAGCTTGATAGCAGAAAAGTTTTGGGAAAGGAATGAAAACAGACATGGTAAAAGTAAATGACAATTATTTGAAACTGCCCGGCAGTTATCTTTTTTCTACAATTGCAAAGAAAGTAAATGCATATACACAGGCAAATCCGGATAAAAAGATTATCCGCCTGGGAATCGGGGATGTAACCCAGCCGTTATCACCTGCGGTTATCGGCGCACTGCACAGCGCGGTGGACGAGATGGCGGATGCAAAGACATTCCGCGGTTATGCGCCGGATTTGGGATATGAATTTTTGCGTACGGCGATAGCGGACAATGATTATAAAGCAAGAGGCTGTCAAATCGAGGCGGATGAAATCTTTGTTTCCGATGGTGCAAAGTGTGATTCCGGTAACATTCAGGAAATTTTCAGTACGGATAATAAGATTGCTGTCTGCGACCCGGTTTATCCTGTTTATGTAGATACCAATGTAATGGCGGGAAGAACTGGTACATATGATGCCGCTGCGGGCAATTGGAGCGATGTAATCTATATGCCTTGTCTTGCAGAGAACAATTTTGCACCGGAGTTGCCGAAGGAAACGCCGGATTTGATTTATCTGTGCTTCCCGAACAATCCGACAGGCTCGACCATAACGAAAGCGCAGCTGCAGGAATGGGTTGATTATGCGAATAAGAACGGTGCGGTTATTATTTATGACGCGGCTTATGAGGCTTATATTTCGGAAGCGGATGTGCCTCATACTATCTATGAGTGCGAAGGTGCAAGAACCTGTGCAATCGAGCTTCGTTCTTTCTCTAAAAATGCCGGATTTACAGGTGTTCGGCTTGGCTTCACGGTTATTCCAAAAGAACTGAAAGTAGGCGATGTGGCATTGCATTCACTCTGGGCAAGACGTCACGGAACGAAGTACAACGGCGCACCATACATTATTCAGCGTGCCGGAGAAGCGGTCTATAGTGAAGCCGGCAAAAAAGAGACGAAAGAATTAGTTGCATATTATATGAAAAATGCTGCTTACATCTTAAACGGATTGAAAAACGCAGGCTATACGGTGTCCGGTGGTGTGAATGCACCTTATATCTGGTTAAAAGCGCCAAATGGCATGACAAGCTGGGAGTTCTTCGATTATCTTCTGGAAAATGCCAATGTAGTAGGAACACCGGGCTCCGGTTTTGGACCAAGCGGTGAGACGTATTTCAGGCTGACGGCGTTTGGAAGCTATGAGAATACGGTGGAAGCGGTTGACCGTTTAGCAAAAATGTAAAGATATATGGATAACAGGTAAAAGTATTCTTATCTTACGGGGTGAGAATACTTTTCTGCATCTATATCAATTTAAAATACAGAAAGGACAAGCTTATGACGGATGTACAATTTGATACCGCTATGAGTAAAATCCGGCAGGGCGATAAAAGCGGGCTTCAGGAAATTTATGAAGCCTACATCACTTTGATATATGCAATCATAAAAGATGTTCTGCGGAATAAGGAAAGCGCGGAAGACGTGACAAGTGATTTTTTTATCAAACTATGGGATAAAGCGGATTATTACCAGGGCGGCAGAGGCCACAAAACATGGATGACAACAATTGCCAGGAATATGGCGATTGATTACTTGAGAAAATATGGAAAAGAAGAAGCAAGAGAGATTTTAGACGAAATAGAGCAGACGCCGCTTTCGGGACAGGATACGGAATGGGAAAACCCGGTGGAACAGGAAGTGATTGCGGATGCGGCGATTGAAGAAGCGCTTTCCGGATTAAAAGAGAGTGAACGTCAGATTATGAACATGAAAGTTCTCGCGGATATGACGTTTCAGGAGATTGCGCAGTCGCTGCAGATTCCTCTTGGTACGGTGACATGGAGATATCAGAGCGCGGTGAAAAAGTTAAGGAGGTGTGGCTATGGAACGGGATTTTGAGTTGGAATACAGAGAACTGAAACAAAATGAGACGCCGGATTTATGGAACCGGATTGAAGCCGGATTGTCTGAGAAAAAAATAGCCACGGCACCACTTGAAAATGAGAGCAAGAGTATAGATATAGAACGTTTTGCAGTGAAAAAACAGACATCTTGGAAACGCTGGGGGCTTTTAGCAGCGGCATGTTTGTGTGTTGTTATTATTTTTCCTGCAGTGATGATAACTCTTACCGGTTCCCATAAGAGCAACAGCAGCAGTAGCAGCGGTGCGGATTCTGCGGCAAGTACAGATCTCATGGAAAGTTATACGAGTACGGATGCGGCTGCGTCAGCGGAGCCTGCTGAGGCGTTTGATACTGCTTCGGACAATGTAGCAGCGGAAGAGGGAAAAGCAGAGCCGGAATATACTGAAAGCACAGCAGCCGATGCAGGCAGCAGCATGGCAGGAGGAAATGAAACTGCCGCTATGGAGGATACGGAGGCTTCAGAAGAAGAGGAAGAGGAAGCTGCAGCACCGGAGATTACGGACGGACAGATTTTGGAAGGAGTCGTAGTGCAGATTCTGCAAGTGGATGAAACAGAAGAAGAAACCGTATATCAGGCAGTTGTGTTAGAAGCAGATACGGATGCTGTGATGGAAAGCAGCATGCAGATAGAATTGATATGTGATGATGAGACGCAGTATGATTTTATCCGTGAACCGAGAGAAGAAAAGAGGTTGAAAAAAGAAGAAACCTATGAAGTTTCCCTGCAATACGAGCAAGGCAGGTTTGTTGTTTTAACGGCAGCGGAAAAAAATTAAAATTTAATACAACACTTTGTTTTTTTCATTCGTCATATTAGTATAACCGGTTAAATAAATCACCTGTGAATCACTTGTGATGGAAAGGAGAAGTCCTTGAATGGACGGATTTTATACGAAGCATTACGATAAACTGCTCTGGTTTAGTATGAAACTTACTCAAAGCAACAGAGAGTTTGCAGAGGATATCGTGCAGGAGACTTATCTGAGAGCACTGCAGAATGAGCACATATTCCTGGGACTGAATGAAAGACAGCAGAGTTCATGGCTTTACAGAACGGCAAAAAACATTTTCGTTGATATTGTGCGAAGAAAAGCCAACGCGCCGAATCTGACTATGGAGATGGATGTTGTCAATGAGGAAGGGTTTGACGAGGTTGATGTAGAAGAACTGCTGCAGGCATTGACCGCGGAAGAACGGGAATTATACCGTATGCGCTATGAGCTTGGCTATCGTTCCAATGAGATAGGAGAGAAACTGCACATTCCGGCATCTACAATCAGGGCAAGATTGATAACGCTTAGAAAGAAACTGTTAAAACTATATTTAGCATAAGAATGGAGAAAATAGAATGGAGAAGAAAAAACTTATTATTAATGCGGCTGTATGTGATACGAGAACAGCAATAAAAGAAGTACTGAATCAATATGAGTCCATAAGCATAAACGCGGACTGCCTCATCATGTCCAACGCTTCCAAAATAATTCTGGCGGAATATCCGGTATCTATCAATGCGGATGAAATTATGATGATGGAAGATACGGATGAAACAATAGATGTTGTCTGTGAGAATGGAAATTGCGTGCTAAATGGGGAGACTTCTTTCCGGCATAAAGTACTGTTGACAGTGAACGGAAACCTGACAATCGAGAAAGACTCTGAGAAGGCGCTTGCCAACATCGTTAAAATCATAGTAAACGGTAACGCGGAATACCCGTCCACATTACAGAATCTTCCGCCGATACTGGTTAACGGCAGCCAAAAAGCCTATCCGGGCGATGCAGTAAAGCTGAAAAGAACATTCCTGTTAGACAAAACATTCCTTTTAAGATGCAGGAGTCAGAAATATTACGCAGAAAAAGAAGTCATCATTGCGGATGATACACTGGATATAGAGAGTCTGCTGCAAAAAGGGGTACAGTTTATTACGGGGAGGGGACTTCTTGCAGAAAAGCTGTTTGAAAAGGCGGCGCTTCTCTTTGATGAAGATGTGGAACTGGATTTGATTCCCGAAGGATATTTTTACTCAAAAGAAAAGAACCTGACGAAAGAACTGCTTTCCGAATCGGGCGGAAAAATTTATATTGACGGGAACTTTACGTTAGAAAGCGAAGACGAGGAGAAACTTCAGGATATTTCCCTGATTGTGCGCGGCAAATTGTATGCGGATGAAACGCTGACGGAGAAGTTTTCTGTGGGTAGGATTAAGTATGAAAAGCTGATAACTGTCAAAAAGGGTGCAGTTATGATTGAGAGCAGAGGAATGTTTGATTTGACTAAAGATATGCTGCTTGATAATCCAAAAGGAATTACTGTTATAGGCTGCGGCAAGGTTACGCTGGATGCGGAGATCCCGAATCAGGAACTGAAAGACAAAGTGAAGATTATGGGCTGTGGTCATGTGATGTGCAGTAAGGAGCAAAAGAGCACAGTGGAAATTTTGGCGGAAGGCTGTGGCAGCATCAAGGCATATGAAGAAGAGAATGAAGAAAAAGAGGATGCAGCGCAGACTAAATCAGATCAAACTCAGGCAGTCATAAACTGTGATTTTTATAAATTATAAAAATTAAAAAAATTCAAAAAAATACCATAAAAAGATTCCTCCCTATTCGTATCTTTTGTATCAGGCGATGGTACAAAGTGCCAAAAACGAAAACAGGGAGGAATTTTTATGAGAAAGGATAGGAAAAATTGGAAAAAGGGAGTCTGTCTGTTTACCGCTGCCATGATGATGTGCAGTGTAATGACAGGATGCGGCAGCTCTAAAAGCGGCAGTAGCGATACGTCTGCATCTACATCTGCATCAGAGGAAGGCTGGAATAGCAGCTATGCCCCAAGTGCCGGTACAGCAGCAGACAGTGGCGGATGGGAGGCAAAGGGTTATTATGATTATGAAACCGAGAGCCCGTTTGCGGAGGATTATGGGTATGAAACAGCAAATATGGAAGAATACAACGAGATAGTGGAAAACGGATTTTTACCTGCTTCTTTAAATCCGCTTTCTACTTTTTCCGCAGATGTGGATACGGCTTCTTACAGCAATCTGCGCAGAATGATTGAGGACGGTTATTCTTTGGATGAGATACCGGAGGGCTCTGTCAGAATTGAAGAACTGCTCAACTATTTTCATTATGATTATGTCAACCCGAAAAACGGGGAGCCTTTCGGTGTAACGACACAAATTACAGACTGCCCGTGGAATGAGAACAGCAAAGTGGCTATGATTGGACTGAAAACAAAAGATATTGATTTTTCCGAAGCAAAGCCCTCTAATCTGGTCTTTTTACTGGACGTTTCCGGCTCCATGGATTCACGGGATAAACTGCCTTTATTGCAGAAATCTTTTGCCCTTTTAACGGAAAATCTGACGGAAAAAGATATGGTATCCATCGTTGTCTATGCCGGAGAGGATAAAGTGATTTTAGAGGGCGCAAACGGCGCAGAGAAAAGGGAAATTGTGAATGCGATAAGCAGTCTGGAAGCCGGCGGTTCTACGGCGGGAAGTAAGGGAATCATCACTGCGTACCGCCTTGCGGAGAGGTATTTTATAGAGGGCGGAAATAACAGGGTCATTCTGGCGACAGACGGTGACTTGAACGTAGGTCTGACGACAGAGGAGGAACTGGAAGAACTGATAAGCGATAAAAAAGAGTCGGGCGTCTATTTATCCGTACTTGGTTTCGGAACCGGCAATATCAAAGACAATAAGATGGAAACACTGGCGGATAAAGGAAACGGAAATTATGCCTACATTGATTCGCTGGCGGAGGCAAAGAAAGTTCTTGTAGAAGAAATGGGGGCAACTCTGGTGACTGTAGCGGAAGATGTAAAATTTCAGGTGGAGTTCAACCCGGATATCGTAGCAGGATATCGTCTTATAGGTTATGAGAACAGAATGCTTGCGGAACAGGATTTTGCGGACGATACAAAAGACGCGGGAGAAATCGGTGCAGGGCATACGGTGACGGTTCTCTATGAAATCGTGACAACGGACAGTGCGTCAACTTATTCGGGAACTTCATTAAAATACGGCAAAGAAGGAGAACTGCCGGACGAAGAGTGGTTTAACATTAATATTCGTTATAAAGAGCCGGGAGAGAAAGAAAGCACTCTGTTATCCTATCCGGTTGATATAGACAGCTATACGGAGAATCCGCGGGAGGATATGCAGTTTGCTATGGCGGTGGCGGAATTTGGTCTGGTCGTAACGGACAGCAGCTATAAAGGAAGCGCCACTATGCAGGCAGTGATTGATACACTTCAGGAACTTGATATCAGAGAAGATGAGTATAAGGATGAGTTTTACTATCTTGTCAAGAGACTGGTGAAAAACGAGTGATTGTATTTTTTTCGATACAATACTTGTATTTATACTTGTATTATGGTATACAATATTTATGAGAAATGCATTGAAGGAGACTCGCCTTATGGAAAACAACAGGAATACGGCGTCACCGACTGAGAGCGCTGTTTGTGGGAAGCAGGGACTGGGAACACTCCGGAGCAGATTATCCGAACATGAAAATATTTCCGGTATTGTCGGATGATAAGAGTATGCTAGGGTAATACGTTGCACGCGTTAAGTGTCAGAGTGGGCAGGGCGGTAAAACATCTTGTTGGAGATGGCGGCTTGTCAATGCGGGTGGTACCGCGGGTATGATAGAATATCCGTCCCGGAATACAAAAAAGTATTCCGGGACTTTTTTTACGTTTTTCTGAAAAAGTCCCGGAAATCAGAAAGGAAAGGGGCAAAAATATGACAACAGGAAACATTTACAGAGAGGTAACATTAAAAGAGATTACGGAGAGCGATATCGGGAGAGAACTGAAAGTAGCCGGATGGGTGGAAAACATCAGGGATCACGGCGGAGTGTCTTTTGTGGATCTGCGGGATATGTACGGCGTTTTGCAGGTCGTTATGCGGGACACTTCTCTTCTAAACGGACTTTCCAAAGAGATGTGCATTGCGATAGAGGGGTTAATTGAGAAAAGAGATGAGGAGACCTATAATCCCAAAATTCCGACCGGAACGATTGAGTTGGAGGCGCATAAAGTAGAGGTTCTCGGTAAAGTTTATAAGCAGCTTCCTTTTGAGGTTATGACTTCTAAGGAGACGAGGGAAGAGGTGCGCTTAAAGTACCGTTATCTGGATTTAAGGAACAAAAAGGTCAAAGACAACATTATTTTCCGTTCTCAAGTCATCAGCTTTTTGCGGGAAAAAATGACAGAGTTGGGATTTTTGGAGGTTCAGACGCCTATTCTTTGCGCGTCTTCCCCAGAGGGAGCAAGGGATTATATTGTACCGTCAAGAAAATATAAAGGGAAATTTTACGCGCTGCCGCAGGCACCGCAGCAGTATAAGCAGCTTCTTATGGTGTCCGGATTTGATAAATATTTCCAGATTGCACCGTGTTTTAGGGATGAGGATGCGCGTGCTGACCGTTCCCCAGGCGAATTTTACCAGTTGGACTTTGAAATGAGTTTTGCAACACAGGAGGATGTGTTCAGGGTAGGGGAAGAAGTATTATCCGCTGCGTTTGAAAAATTTGCGCCTGAAGGGTATGAAGTAACAAAAGCGCCGTATCCGATTTTCAGTTATAAGCAGGCGATGTTGGAATTCGGCACGGATAAACCGGACTTGAGAAACCCGTTGCGTATAATTGATTTAACTTCATTTTTCCAACAATGTTCATTCAAACCATTCCACGGCAGGACAGTTCGGGCGATTAGAGTACATGCGGATATGTCGAAAGGATTTCATGAAAAACTGTTGAAATTTGCTACGGATATGGGGATGGGCGGTTTAGGATATCTGGAAGTGGATGAGGATATGTCCTACAAAGGACCGATTGATAAGTTTATTCCGGAGGAATTAAAAAAGGAACTTGCAGCTCTTGCCGGGCTGTCCGCAGGCGATACGATTTTCTTCATTGCGGATAAAGAAGAAAGAGCCGCTTATTATGCAGGACAGATTCGGAACGAGTTAGGAGAGAAGCTGGATTTAATTGAAAAGAAAGCATATCGGTTTTGTTATGTGAATGACTTTCCGATGTTTGAGGTGGATGAAAACACAAAACAGATAGGGTTTACGCACAATCCTTTTTCCATGCCGCAGGGCGGTCTGGAGGCATTGAATACAAAGGAGCCGTTAGATATTCTCGCTTATCAGTATGATATTGTATGTAACGGTGTGGAACTTTCCTCCGGCGCAGTCCGTAACCATGATATGGAGATTATGGTAAAGGCTTTTGAAATTGCAGGCTATGATGAGGAGACCCTGCAAAAGAAATTCGGCGCATTATACAATGCATTCCAGTTCGGGGCACCGCCGCATGCGGGAATGGCACCGGGCATAGACCGTATGATTATGCTGCTTCGCAACGAAGAAAATATCAGGGAAGTCATTGCTTTCCCGATGAGCGGTACGGCACAGGATTTCATGTGCGGCGCGCCGAATGATGTGACGGAACAGCAGTTGAGAGAGGTGCATATTAAGATACGGTAGAATTAGGTAATTGCAAAACTAAATTTTAAAGCCAAGAGTCTGGGCAAAATAAACAAAACGGGGTTCAGATGCAGTGGCAATTCACCCCTTATTTGTTTATTTTGCCCAAACTCTGGTTTTTGAAATGGAGCTTCACAATTTCTTAATTTGTAATATTTAGGAGTTGGCAAAACTCTATATTTCACAGCTTGCGTGATACAATATTGACAAAACGCAAGCAGGGGCTGTGGAACCGTCGGCGTTTAGCTGCCGTATTATGGCAGCTTATGCGCCGCTACGAGTGACAATGCAGCGCAAGCGTCCCTGTGGTGATTTGTCAATATTGTACATCGGATGCTTGAAAAATATAGTTTCGCACCAACCCTGATTATGACTCAAAGAAAGGAGAATAAAATATGGCGGAAAAGATTACGAATGAAACAATAGAATATGTAAGCATTCTGGCAAAACTGGAGCTTTCCGACGAGGAACGGGAACAGGCAAAGACAGACATGAGCAGGATGTTAGAATATATTGATAAACTCGGCGAACTGAACACGGACGATGTAGAGCCGATGTCGCATGTGTTTCCGGTAGAGAATGTATTTCGGGAAGATGTGATAACAAACTCTGACACAAGGGAACAGTTGCTTTCGAATGCACCGGAACAAAAAGATGGAATGTTCATGGTTCCGAAGACTTTTTGAGAACGGCATGCACCGGAATGGAGGGAATAGAAAATGCAATTATCGGATATGACTGCGGTGGAACTTGCTGCGGCAATCAAAGACGGAAAAACGACGGCAATGGAAGCGGTAAAAGAGACATTTGCCCGTATAGAAGAAAAAGAGGAAACAATTCACTGCTATGTTACCATTGATAAAGAAAACGCACTGGCGCAGGCGGAAGCAGTACAGAAAAAAATTGAGACGGGTGAGCTGACAGGCGCGCTTGCAGGAGTGCCTGTGGCGGTTAAGGACAACTTATGTACGGAGGGGATGCTGACGACCTGTTCGTCCAAAATCCTCGGAAATTTTGTCCCGACTTATTCTGCACAGGCGGTATTGAATCTGCAAAAGAACGGGGCGGTTATTTTGGGAAAGACAAATATGGATGAATTTGCGATGGGCTCTACGACGGAAACATCAGCATTTGGTTCGACGAAAAACCCGTGGAATACGGCGCATGTACCGGGAGGCTCCTCCGGCGGTTCTGCGGCGGCGGTTGCGGCAGGGGAATGTTTCTATGCACTTGGCTCCGATACCGGCGGTTCTATCAGACAGCCTGCGGCTTTCTGCGGTGTGGTCGGTATGAAACCGACTTATGGTACCGTATCCCGCTACGGGCTTATTGCTTATGGTTCCTCTTTAGACCAGATTGGACCGCTTGCCAAAGACGTGACGGACTGCGCGGCGGTTTTAGAGACACTTTCATCTCATGATGAAAAGGACTCAACATCTATCGCCAGACAGGATACGGATTTCATGTCTGCACTTGTAGATGATGTGAAAGGCATAAAAATCGGCATTCCGAACGATTATTTCGGAGAAGGACTGGACGAGGAAGTGAAAGAAGCCGTATTACGGGCAGGAGAGGTGCTGAAAGAAAAAGGCGCAGTTGTAGAACATTTTGATTTAAGCCTTGTAGACTATGCTATTCCGACCTATTATACCATCGCGGCAGCCGAGGCAAGCTCCAATCTTGAGCGTTTCGACGGTATTAAATACGGCTATCGGACAAAGGAATACGAGGGGCTTCATCATATGTATAAAAAATCCCGCTCGGAGGGGTTTGGCGAAGAAGTGAAACGCCGTATTATGTTAGGCTCTTTTGTGTTAAGTTCCGGATATTATGATGCTTATTATTTAAAAGCCCTGAAAGTAAAAGCATTGATTAAAAAAGCATTTGATGAGGCATTTGCAAAGTACGATGTAATTTTAGGACCGACAGCGCCTACTACGGCGCCGAAGCTCGGAGAAAGCCTTGCTGACCCGCTCAAAATGTATTTGGGAGATATTTATACGATAGCTGTGAATCTTGCCGGACTGCCGGGAATCAGTCTTCCCTGTGGGCAGGATAAGGCGGGGCTTCCGATTGGATTACAATTAATCGGGGATTGTTTTCAGGAGAAAAAACTGATTCAGACGGCTTATACGTATGAAAAGGCACGGGGCGTATTTCCGGCAGTAAAGGAGGTGTGCTGATATGGCAAAAGAATATGAAATTGTTATCGGTCTGGAAGTGCATGTGGAACTTGCTACGAAAACAAAAATTTTCTGCGGCTGTTCTACGGCATTTGGAAAAGCGCCGAACTCACACACCTGTCCGGTTTGTACCGGCATGCCGGGTTCTTTGCCGGTTTTAAATAAACAGGTGTTGGAATATGCCATTGCGGTAGGTCTTGCAACAAACTGTGACATTACGAGATACGGTAAATTTGACAGAAAGAATTATTTTTATCCGGATAATCCGCAGAACTATCAGATTTCCCAGCTTTATCTTCCCATTTGCAGAAACGGCGGCGTGGAAATTGAGACGGAAGAGGGCGGAAAAAAGACGATTGGCATTCATGAAATCCATATGGAGGAAGATGCCGGAAAATTGATTCATGATGAATGGGAGGACTGCTCCCTCGTTGACTATAACCGCTCCGGTGTACCGTTAATTGAGATTGTATCGGAGCCGGATATGCGAAGTGCGGAGGAAGTCATTGCCTATCTGGAAAAACTGCGTCTGATTATCCAGTATCTCGGTGCATCCGACTGTAAACTGCAGGAAGGCTCCATGCGGGCGGATGTGAATCTGTCTGTCAGGGAAAAAGGAGCGGAAGCGTTCGGAACAAGAACGGAAATGAAGAACTTAAACTCTTTTAAGGCAATCATGAGAGCTATCGAGGGAGAAAGAGAGCGCCAGATTGATTTGCTCGAAGAAGGAAAAGTGGTTGTGCAGGAAACAAGAAGATGGGATGACACAAAGGGAGAGTCTTATGCGATGCGGAGTAAGGAAGATGCACAGGATTACCGGTATTTTCCCGACCCCGACCTTGTGCCGATTGTTGTAAGCGAGGAAATGCTTGCGGAGATTCGCGCAAAACAGCCGGAATTTCGTACGGAGAAAATGGCGCGTTATCAAAAAGAGTACGGAATTCCCGATTATGATATTGACATTATTACCGGTTCTAAGCGTATGGCTGACATATTTGAAGAAACGTCGGCTATCTGTAATCAGCCCAAAAAAGTGTCCAACTGGCTGATGGGTGAAACAATGCGTTTAATGAAAGAAAAAGAAGTAGATGCACAGGATTTATGCTTTTCTCCGGAGAATCTTGCCAAATTAATTGAGCTTGTGGACAGCAGGGCAATTAACAGTTCGGTTGCGAAAGAAGTTTTCGAGGTTATGTTTGAGAACGATATTGACCCGGAACAGTATGTGGAAGAACATGGACTGAAAACAGTCAATGATGAAAATGCGCTCCGCAGGACAGTAGAAGAGGTGATTGCAGGGAACCCGCAGTCGGTGGAAGATTATCGGAACGGGAAAGAAAAAGCGCTCGGTTTTTTAGTCGGACAGACGATGAAAGCCATGAAAGGAAAAGCCGACCCGGCCTCAGTCAATCAAATGTTAAAAGAGTTCCTTACTCAAGGAACTCCAGAAACTTGATTACCGTATCAATATGTGTCGAATTGGCAACAATGCCTAAAACAGCTTCTGACGGATATCCCTGATATGTGGCGCCATTTTCCGTCAGATAATTATAGCAGCCGGTTTCTATCAGTTTGTTTCCCGCCGGGAGATAAATGCCGACAGGAATCGGCTGTTCCATGGAAGACGGGTCATGATGGTCAATGATAAAAGTATCGGGAGAAGGCAGTTCAGCATCAGAATAAATGGCATTTGCCGTCGCTTCAATAGTAGCGGCATCCGTATAATATAGATAATCGCTGTATTTATCAAGCATTTCTTTTGGCAGAACTGTCTCTAAGTTTGCAAAACCTTCACTCTGCGCCTGATTTTCAAAGGTTTCGCTATCTGCCACCATAGTATCTATGATGCCTGCAGATATCATTACAACCAGTTTTTCTCTGCTGGTAATGGAATATTCGGAGTAGTTGTCTTTGGACATGATAAAGGATGTATCAATCGCCGTAGCATATTCTTCCGTGTCAATGCCCGCATATTCCGAAAATTCATCACTCCATTGGTTATCCTGGATACACGAGGTATCTACATTGAGGAGTACGGCATAAAAAGCATAGTCTTTGTTTGCACGGTACTGCCGGATAAACATGACGGCAAGAGCCAGAACCGCTAAAATGACAGCCGTGTGTATTCTATAATAATCCCAGAAATATCCGAGTTTTCCTTTCAGACTCATGTCTTTGGTTTTCCGTTGCTGTTCCCTGATTTCTCCATAAATTGAGTTATGCGACGACATAAAAAACGCCCCTTTCAAAATGTGTTATGTTGTAATCATATCAATTTTCTTGTACAAAGTCAAAAATCATGTTATAGTATTTATTAACTATTGAAACCGAATTATCTTGGAGGATGAATTATGATGAGTGAAACCTATGTGGAATGTCTTGTTGCCAGAAAATCTTCTTTCCAGTTGCGGCTCCTCAAAACGATTCTCATAATGCTTACAGTATGCTTTTTTGTTTTTGGACTTGCGAGTCCTTTAATGCTTGTTGTAGCAATTGCATTAGGAGTTGCTTCTTATTTTGCATATATGAATGCGGATATTGAGTATGAATATCTGTATCTGGATAAAGAGATTAGTGTTGATAAGGTTTTGGCAAAGAGCAAGAGAAAGAAAGCGGCTGTTTATAATGTAGAAAAGATGGAAGTTTTGGCGCCGGTAAAGTCATATCATCTTGATGCCTACAGGAACCGTGAACTCAAAACGGTAGATTACAGTTCAGGAGAAGCAGACGACAATAAAAAATATATGATGGTTTATGAGGGTAATGTAAAAGTTATCTTAGAGCCGAACGCGGAAATGGTAAAGGCGATTCAGTCGGTTGCTCCGCGGAAAGTGTTTACTGATTAACCATGAAAAGTATACTGTCAGTTTTAGGACTGGCAGTACTTTTAT
>CAMWMM010000038.1 GCA_947175285.1 uncultured Lachnospiraceae bacterium | reverse complement strand
TTCCAAAGATACGCCCAGCGTCTTTGCTACGGCATCCAGCGTATGCTTTGCCTGCTCCGGCAGAAGTACCCTTGCAATCCCCACCGTATCAACAAAAGTAAAATCATGAGGAATCTGCAGTCTGTCGCAGTTTTCCATAATAAAACTCATATCAAAATTTGCATTGTGCGCAACTAAGATTGTGTCCTTACAGAACTCCAGAAACTGCGGTAAAACAACATCTACCTTCGGCGCATCCATCACCATATCATCCCTGATGCCTGTCAGTTTTTCAATTTCAAACGGAATCGGCACTTCCGGATTGATAAAAGCGGAAAATCTATCCGTAATTTCTCCCTTTGATACTTTCACGGCACCGATTTCTATGATTTTATTATTAACCGGAGAAAACCCCGTCGTCTCAATATCAAATACGACAAAATCTTCCTCCAATCCCTGTCCTTTATCATTTGTGACAATCTCTTTTAAATCATCTACGAGATATGCCTCTACGCCGTAGATGACTTTGAAAAAGTCCTGCTTGTCCGGGTCTTCCTCTCCGGCTTCTTTACGTTTGCTTTTTTCGGCTTTCCACAAATCCTCCCATACATGATTGGCATCCGGATATGCCTGCAATACGCCGTGGTCGGTAATGGCAATCGCCTGATGCCCCCATTTATATGCCCTCTTTACAATATCTTTTGCTTCCGATACGCCGTCCATATCGCTCATTTTCGTATGGCAGTGAAGTTCCACACGCTTGCGGACACTGGTATCACTGCGGGACGTTGTAAAGTCCGGAACTTTTTTCACGCCGAAAATAGAGCCGATTGTCAGTTCATGATCGAATTTATCAATAACCGCCATTCCCTTGATTTTTACAAACGCTCCCGGCTTCATCTCCGATGTCACTTCTTCCGCCTGTTCATTCGTAACAAACAGCTTAATCGTCATAGTATCCGTAAAATCCGTAATATCATAAATCAGTATCGTTCTCTCGTTCTTAATTTCACGTTTGTCCATGTTCAGGATTTTACCACGTACAACAACATCGCTGATTTCCCCAATGACTTCCTCCATCAGAATTGCCTCATCCTCAAAATCCCTGCCATAGAGTACATCAGGATTATCGGAACGCTTTAACGGACGCTGTTTAGAAGATCCTGCGGATTCTGCTTTCTGCATCTTAAATGGCATCTTCAATGACTTCTCTGCTTTATCCGCACCGCCTGCCGCATCTGCTCCATCTGCCTTCTTTGCTGCCGTATCTGCCTTATTTGCAGGAACGTCATTTTCCTGTATATACATTTCTTCCGCTGATTTTCCATGGATAGCGCGGGCGGAAATTTCCGCAATCTGCATCTGGAATTTTTGTTCGTCCTCTTCCCTGCGCTTCGCATTCTTCCGCTCTTTATAATCTGTCAGCACTTCAATCGCAAATCCGCACCGCTCATTATAGATTTTCTCTAAAATGCGCACTAACTCTTCAGTTTTTTCCCTGCCTAACACCGTGTCTTCCAGTGTCAGCATCATTTTATTTTCCGCCGGATAAGTAATGTCGGCATTTTTTAAAAGATTATATTCTATCGGCGAGTACTCCCGCAGTTCCAGTAAAATACTGTCACGGTAATGCTCCATTAAATTTTCGGGACGATACTGCATTGACAGATGATATCTTTCATAAATACGGATTGTCATGACAGCCGTAGGGAAAAACTGCTTTTTTATCTCCCGCTCTACAAAAAAAACATCCTCTTTCTGAATCAGTCTGTCCGATGAAATATAGATTCTTAAGAAATCTTTCCGCTTTGTCGCAGACACTTTCTCCACCATGACCTGCTCGAATAAATCCCTGATTCCACTATTCAGTTTTAAGGTCGGAAACACATCAAAAAACGGTTTAGACATCTTACTTTCCCCAATTTAACAATTCATCACGCAGTACATTCAATAACTCTTCTTCCGGTACTTTTTTTACAATTTCGCCGTGCTTTATCAAAAGGCCTTCTCCCTCGCCTCCGGCGATTCCGATATCCGCCTCTTTCGCTTCTCCGGGACCGTTTACCGCGCAGCCCATAACAGCGACTTTAATATCGAGCGGAATATCCGCTGTCATCGCTTCCACCTGATTTGCCAGACCGATTAAATCAATTTTCGTTCGTCCGCATGTCGGGCAGGAAACGACTTCGATGCCGCCCTTTCTAAGTCCTAATGTTCTGAGAAGCAGCTTTGCCGACTTAATTTCTTCTATCGGGTCGCCTGTCAATGACACTCGAATCGTATCCCCGATACCCTGATAAAGAATAATGCCCAGTCCTGCTGCCGACTTAATATTTCCGCTTAATAACGTTCCTGACTCCGTAATACCGACATGCAGCGGATAATTTGTCTTTTGCGCTAAAATTTCATGCGCTTTCACACACATCAATACATCGGACGATTTAATGCTAATAACAAGATTATCGTACTGCAGTTCTTCTATGATATGTACTTTATCCAGCGCGCTCTCTACAATTCCCTCCGCTGTTACGCCGTGATATTTTTCTACCAGTTCTTTCTCCAAAGAACCGCTGTTAACGCCTACTCTAATCGGAATATTTCTTTCTTTTGCCACAGCGACAACCGCCGCAACATTCTCTCTGCTGCCGATATTGCCCGGATTGATACGGATTTTATCTGCGCCGTTTTCCATTGCCGCAATCGCCATCTTATAATCAAAATGAATATCCGCTACTAACGGAATATGAATCTGCGGTTTAATCTTAGATATTGCCTCCGCAGCTTCTTTCGTAGGAACCGTCACACGGATAATTTCACAGCCAGCCTGCTCTAAGCGCAGAATCTGTGCAACCGTTGCCTCTGCATCTTCTGTCCTCGTATTTGTCATGGACTGTATCAGAACGGGATTTCCCCCGCCAATCACCCTGTCTCCGATTGTCACAACTTTTGTATGATTCCGGTACATATTACTCCTCCGATCTTTCAACTTATTGTACATAAGCGATTGCGAAAATCCATTTCTAAAACCAGAGTCTGAACAAAATGAACAAATAAGGGGTGAATTGCCACTGCATCTGAACCCCGTTTTGTTCATTTTGTCCAGACTCATGACTTTAAAATTTAATTTTGCAATCGCTTATATTGTACATCAAATAAAAAGATTAGGAAAGCTGTTTTCATTGTATGTAAAAAATCCGTTCCCGGCTTTCTCCCGTCACGCCGTCCGTCAGTCTGATAGAAAGCTCCTGCACGTTCTCACTTTCAAAAAGTTCTTTTTCCAGTTCCAATATCAGATTTCCATCCGTCTGATAAACGCTGTCATAGCGTATGACTAACTTTTGTCCTTTTGTATTATAGGCAATCACAGGAAGCGGCGACTCTTTCCCTTTAGCCGATAAGGAAAAAATGCCCATAGCAGCAATTCCGGTTAACATAACAATCCCGAATAACCCGACGGTCTTTTTTTCCGTCAGCCAGATTTTCTTTTCCATCTTCCGGATAACATGACTTTCCCTCTCTTTTCTTCTTCCACACAAATGCCGTTTCCCTAAATGCTTTTTTCTTAACAAATCCTTTTTCACTTCCTCCACTGTCCGGTAACGCTTTTCCCGTGCAGGCTGTGTGCATTTTATGACAATTTCTTCAATACCGCGTGACAAATTCGGAGCGATGGCGCGAACCGGTCGGATACCATACGGCGGTTTTGCAGGATGATAACCCGTCAGCATATGATACAGAGTTGCCCCAAGCGTATAAATATCACTCCGCTCATCCGCTATAGCGTCCGATATCTTATTTTCCCCAAACATTTCCGGCGCGGCATATCCCCTTGTACCGGCAATACTATCCTGCCTGTACTTATCATAGCGAACGGACATTGCCGTACCGAAATCAATTACCCGGAGATTACCGTCCGGACAGACAATAATATTTTCCGGTTTCAAATCCCGATAGATGACAGGCGGCTTTCTTGCATGCAGGTAAGAAAACAATTCTATCAACTGCAATGCCCATATACATGCCTGTTCTTCCGGAACGCTTCCCTCTTTCTCAATATAGTTATGTAAACTGATTCCTTTAATATATTCCATCACAAGATACTGACTGCCATCCTGAAAATAATCGTATACTGCAGGCAGCATCGGGTGCTCCAGTGTTTTCAGCATTTCCATCTCCATCTTTAACAGTTTACTGTCATCCGCATTCTCCGGCGCCTTTTGTTCCTTGATTGCTGCAAATCGCTCAAGATGCCTGTCCCATGCAAGATATACGATACCGCATGCTCCCTCTCCGATTTTCTCTTTCAGTTCATATTTCCCCATAAGAATACCGTCTACACTCATTCACACTCCTCCTTCCGCTTCCGTATACTGACGTAAATTGCAGAGAGATTATCCTTCTCCCCCCGCCGTATATCCGCTTCCCCGATTTCGCACAGTCTCTTTCTAATCCTCTCTCCTCTCATCTGTTCCGGTGCAAGCGCCTCCCTCATCTCCTCTTCCCGTATGTTATGCCAGAATCCGTCGCTGCACAGTAAAAATGCCTCTCCGGACTTCACACGTCCCATTTTGTAATCCGGCATAAAAAAACCGAAACTGCCTACGCACTTTGTCAGCATATTTCTACCCTGCACATGGTCCGATGTCAATAGCCGTATTTTCTTTTTGCCGCCGCAGGAGAAGTGATAAATCCTGCTGTCGCCAAGATGCCAGAGCATATACTTTTTTTCCCATAGAACAAGAAGTGAAAGCGTTGTTCCCATCGAAAGAGAACGTCTGCCAGCGTACCTTTGTAATCTGCTCTGTATCTGATACAGCTTTCTTTCCGCACTGCGTCTGATAACCCACAGCGGCTTTTTCTTTCCGACTGCGGCAAGTAAGCCATCATAGAACCATGTCACCAGTTCCTCTGTCAGATAACCGCTTGCGCACTCTCCCATATCCATACCGCCCATCCCGTCACAGACTGCCGCCATAAACACTCTTCCCCGTATCGTTAACGCCTGTAAAACGACCAGGGAATCCTGATTCACAGCCCGCACCGCGCCTTTATTCCAATATACGTCCGTAGAAAAATACATGAATCTACCCTCTTCCATAACAAATCATTAAAAACAAATAATTACAAAAACATCGGATAATATGTAGGGAACCCTACTCAATCGAAATACCTCCGGAGAGAGTCATTTCTATAAGAAAAGCCGCCGACGTATCGCATACGCCGCACGGCTTTGTCGAAAACATAATTTATTATAACCTGCTTTGCCATCACTGACAATGATACAACTTATCCAAAATTCATGGGGTCTGTTTGGTAAAATCGCAAAAAAATCAGCGAATCAGTTTCATAATGTCATTGTACATAACAAATACCATCAATACCATCAACACAACCAGCCCGGCAAAATGTACCATGCCCTCTTTTTCCGGAGGCACCGGTTTTCCACGAAACACCTCTAAAATCAGGAATACAAGCCTTCCGCCGTCTAATGCCGGAATGGGCAGCAAATTCAAAATAGCCAGATTGACTGACAGTAATATGATAAACTCCATCATCGTAAAGATAACCGTAGAAACGCCGTACGATTTCGCGGCTTCATAATTAACACCTACCATCTGTGCAATACCGATTGGTCCCGATACATCATCTTTTGTTACCTGTCCCTGCGCAAGCATTATTAAACTTTTATAAGTCGATTTCACCCAGTAGCGGATTCCGTAAAAGCTGTACTGGAATACCTGCGCCGGATTGCACTTAATATATTCGCCCCCGCCGATTAAACCGATATAATATCTTCCGTCCTCTTCACTATATCGCGGCGTCAATGTTACATCATGAATTTGTTCTCCCCGTTTTATCCGGATGTTTAGGGTTTCTCCCCTATTCAGCATAGAAATCAAATTCACTTCCCGATAAACATAAATCCTCTCATT
The DNA here is from genome assembly GCA_947175285.1 of uncultured Lachnospiraceae bacterium. Next base: position 11,131 of record CAMWMM010000038.1, on the reverse strand, counting down.
ATTTATCTTAAGAATCTCATCTCCTGCCATAATACCGGCTTCCTGCGCCGCGGAATTCTCCATAATCTCCTGTATTACCGGTCTGTCCGCACCGGTAAAAGCAACCAGTATCAGCGCAAATATAAATGCTGTCAGAAAATTAAAAAACGGTCCTGCAAAAATCGTCGCAATCCTTGCCCATACATTTGCCGCCAGAAAGGTATGCTCATCTTTTTCTCCGTTTTCCGAAGCAACGCCGTCTTCTCCGTCAAACATACAGGCGCCGCCTATCGGCAGAAGTTTCAGGGAATATTTTGTTTCTCCCCTTTGAAAGGAAAAGATGTCCGGTCCCATACCGATTGCAAATTCCACGACACGGATGCCGTTTTTCTTTCCTATCAGAAAATGCCCGAATTCATGGGATATTACTACGATGCCGAATATGATAATAAATAAGATAATTGTCATAATAATTTTTGTCAATTCATCACCCGCTCTATATATTCATATGTTTCCGCTTCAGCTTCCAAAATCTCATCCACGGAAGGATTCTCTATTACTTTATGATTTCCCATAGCCTGCTCAATTAATTCCGGAATCTGTAAAAATCCGATTTTTTTCCGGATAAACAACGAAACCGCCCGTTCGTTTGCCGCATTAAAGACTGTCGGCAGACTGCCGCCTGTCTCAGCCGCCTTGTAAGCAAGCGCTAATCCGTTAAAGGTTTCCGTATCCGGCTTTTCAAATGTAAGCTGCCCAAGTGCAAAAAAATCCACTCTTTTTCCGGGCATCGGTCTTCTGTCAGGATAAAACAGCGCATACTGAATCGGCAGTTTCATATCAGGCATACCAAGCTGCGCCATAATACCGCCGTCCGCATATTCCACTGCGGAATGAATGATACTCTGCGGATGTACGACTACCTGAATATCTTGAAGTGATACGTCAAACAGCCATCTTGCTTCCATTACTTCCAGCCCTTTATTCACCAGAGAGGCGGAATCAATCGTTACTTTCTGCCCCATCGACCAGTTCGGATGCTTTAAGGCATCCTCTATTGTCATCTGTGAGAGTTCCTCCTTCGTTTTCCCGCGGAAAGGACCGCCGGATGCCGTTAAAATAATTTTGGTAACTCTTTCCTTATTTTCTCCGTTCATAGACTGGAAAATAGCACTGTGTTCGCTGTCCACCGGCACAATGGAAACGCCGCACTTAGCGGCAAGCGGCATAATAATATGCCCTGCCGTCACCAATGTCTCTTTATTGGCAAGTGCAATTGTCTTTCCATGCTCAATCGCTGCAATGGTCGGGCGGATACCAATCATCCCTACGATTGCCGTCACCAATATTTCCGCTTCCTCCATCGTAGAAACTTCTATCAGCCCATCCATGCCGCTTACAATCTCTACATCCATATCGGCAACCCTGACAGCTAAATCTCTCGCCGCTTCTTTCGTCCACATAGCTGCCTTTCGCGGATGAAATTCCCTAATCTGTTTTTCCATCAATTCTACATTGGTTCCCGCCGCCATTGCCACGACCTGTAAATCCGGATTATTCCTTACAATTTCCAGAGTCTGCGTTCCAATAGAGCCTGTAGAGCCAAGTATCGCTATTTTTTTCATATTCCCATCATACCTCTCTCTCTAACCAGACTCAATCCATAGAATATAATAGGAGCTGCTGCAATCACACTGTCAAAGCGGTCCATAATGCCGCCGTGTCCCGGTATCAATGTTCCGTAATCTTTGATATCATGGTCCCTTTTAATTGCTGATGCCGCCAAATCGCCAATCATGGAAACTACTGCGCCTACTGCTCCAAACCACATGGATTCTATCCAATTAGGCTTATACCCTATTAGAAAAACATTGGGAACAAATTGTATATATAAACCAAATAAAAGCGCCGCACCAACAACACCGCCGATAGCTCCCTCGATTGATTTTTTCGGACTTAACTTCGGCGCCATCTTATGTTTTCCGAATAAAACCCCGACACAGTATGCACAGGTATCGCTTCCCCACGAGCAGAGAAAAACAAGCCATACAAGCTTAAAACCCGTACTAAACGTCTCCCTGATAATATAGAGAAACGATAACAAAACGGGCGCATAAATCAACTCAAAAAACGCCGCCATGACCTGCCCCGCCTTATACACCGGAAACTTAATAACATAAAAAAACATAAAAACTAAAAAAGACAGTATCACGAAAAACGTAATAGTCACATTATAATATACTTTATCATATGCCATTGCATACATATCATACCATAAAAGAACGTAATAAAAAGCAATCAGTCCATGCCCTACAGCCTCTAAGCCATTCATTTTAACGCCGTCCGTATGCACCCCTGTCGCTTTTGTCAACTCACGATAGGCAATCTCAGACATCGCACATAATACCGCCGCCAAAACCGGACCGCCGCACCATATACTGACAAATGCCAGAACAACCAAAACAATCCCACTCAGTAATCTCGTACGAAACATAATCAATCAAACCTTCCTTTATCCTTCGCTTATCATACCATACTTTCTGTCTCTCTTATTATATGCCTCAACAGCCTTTTCCAATTCTTCTTTGGAAAAATCCGGCCATGCGACTTCCGTAAAATAAAATTCCGTATAGGCAAGCTGCCATAAAAGGAAATTGGAAATTCTCTGTTCATTGCATGTACGAATTAAAAGATCCGGCTCCGGCAGTCCTTTTGTATCTAAGGTGTCGTTTAGTAACTGCTCGGTAATATCTTCTTTTTGGAGTGTGCCGTCTTTTACCTTTCCGGCAATATCTTGCACGGCACGCACAATTTCATCCCTGCCGCCGTAATTTAAGGCAATCTGGAAATGCAGTCCCGTATTGTCTTTTGTCGCTTCTTCCAACTGCGCAATCCGCTCCCTGATATCCGTATCAAGACCCGTCTTATCACCAATCACACGCACACACATATTGTTTTTCGCCGCAGTCTTTAAGCAGGTCTTCATATAGTTACGCAAAAGCTTCATTAAGGCATCCACTTCGTCCTGCGGTCTGTTCCAGTTTTCCGTTGAAAAAGCATACACGGTTAAATACTGAATTCCCATACGATACGCTTCCTCACAGATAACCTCTACCGTTTTTGCGCCCTGTACATGCCCGTAATTTCTCGGCATACCCTTACTCTTTGCCCATCTGCCGTTGCCGTCTAAAATAATCGCCACATGATTTGGTATTGTCATTTTACTCCTCATGCCTTCCTCAATACTCAAGGGGATTGGTAGAATACCGCTACTCCACAATCCCCTTTTAATATGCCATATGTGTTACACTGTCATAATTTCTTTTGACTTTTCTTCAATTAACTTATCAATATCTTTAATGTACTTGTCTGTCAGCTTCTGCAAGTCATCGCCCAGTTCTTTGATTTCATCTTCCGAAACCTCTTCCTTGGCAAGTTTCTTGAAAGCATCCATACCGTCACGTCTTGCATTTCTAATCGCGACTTTGTTATCTTCGCCTTTTTTCTTGATCTCTTTCGCTAATTCTTTTCTGCGTTCCTCGGTCAATTCCGGAAATACCAGACGAATTACAGCGCCGTCATTACTTGGCGTAATACCGATATCGGATGTCATAATCGCCTTTTCAATTTCTTTAATCAGGCTCTTTTCCCACGGAGCGATTTGAATCATTCTCGGGTCGGGAACCGTAATATTACCAACCTGCTGAATCGGCGTCGGCGTTCCATAATAATCAACCTTAATCCGGTCAAGTACATGCGGATTGGCACGACCTGCACGAATCGTCCCAAGGTCTGTCACCAGAAAATCATATGCTTTCTTCATTTTCTCATCATATGGCTTTATCCTGTCATCCATCTCTAATTCTATACCTTCCTCTCCCAAGCGAATTCATTCGATTTTTTTTACGACAACTTTTGTTCCGCTGAATTTCCCTTTCACCGCATTCACAATACTGTCTTTTTCATTCAGCCCGAATACCCACATCGGCATTTTATTATCCCTTGCCAAAATAGACGCTGTCATATCCACTACCTGAAGATTTTTTTCAATGACTTCATCAATGGATATTTCATCATATTTTTTAGCTGCCGGATTCGTGTGCGGGTCATCGTCATAGACACCGTCCACTGCTTTTGCAAGCAGGATTACGTCCGCGTCTACTTCCACCGCGCGCAGCACAACACCGGTATCCGTTGAGAAATATGGATGCCCCGTACCCCCTGCAAAAAAGACAACCATGTTCTTTGCAAAATACTTATTTGCTCTGTCTTTAGAAAACAGTTTTGTAAAAGAACCACATTCAAAAGGAGTTAAAATATTCGTCATCATGCCGACGGAACGAAAAATTTCAGACACATAAATACAGTTCATAATCGTTGCAAGCATACCAATCTGGTCTGCTTTCGTTCTGTCAATGTTTTCACTGGAACGTCCGCGCCAGAAATTCCCGCCTCCGATTACAATACCGACCTGAATTCCGTCATCCACAAGCTGTTTTACCTGTAAAGCGACTTCTCGTACTGTCTCTTCATGAAAGCCGGTTTTTTTCTCCCCTGCTAATGCCTCTCCGCTTAATTTAAGTAGAATACGCCGCATTTTCCATACTCTCCTGTCAATATACTTATGCAATTGTTAAAATTTTTTTACTATTATTTGCTTTTTGCTTTTTCTCTAGCAGCTTCTTTATTTTCTTTATTCTTCTTGATTTCCTCAAAGAAAGAAGTAGGATTGACATCTGCATAGCACTGGGAACACATACCCTCAATAACCGCTCCGTTGTTAATCTGAACGGATTTGGATTTGATATTACCCATAACAATCGCAGAAGTATCTAAAACAACCGGACCATGAACATCAATATCACCCTTTACCGCTCCGGCAACAACTGCGCTGTTTGCAAAAATGTTACCGATAACAACGGAACTCTGTCCGATTTTTACACTGCCTGCGCTGTTGATTTCACCGTTGATTCTTGCACCCTCTGCATAAATCTCTGCTGCCTTGGAATTACCCTGAATAGCTCCTGTTACATTCAATTTACCGAGAATATCAATATTTCCTGTAACGTTACCGATAAGTTCCAAAGAACCGCCGGAAGAGATATCACCTACGATAGTCATTCCACCTGTTACAACTGCTGTTTCATCTACTACATTTCCCTGCATTTCCATTTCCATTTCTTCTTCATTCCTTTCTTCATCCTGCTGCGGTATTTCAATTTCTTCTGATACTGTTTCCTGTACTGACGGTTCTGCAATCTCCGGTGCCTGCTCTATAACTGGTGCTTCCGGAATCACTGCTTCCTCTGCCGGCATCTCCGCCTCCGCCAAAGGCTCTTCCTGCAAAAATTCATCAGGAAGCTGCTCCTCTGCTGCACTCGCACCGGATAATGCCTCCATTTTATCCAGCATTTCACTTAAATCATCAGAAGTAGGCATTCCTGCGTCCGCCTGCGGCTGCGCGGCTTTGGCGCTTTCCGCTGCCGCTTCCGACTCAAGAAGTGACTGCAGATTTTCCTCGCTAAGGGCTTCCTGCAGTTCCTCTTCCGGCATCAGCTCATTTACCGCCTGGGATAAATCATCCTTTAAATCCGAAAAAAATCCCATTCTATAATCCTCCATTCTTTAGTCATTACTAATATGTTGTATTGGTATCGTATCCTCTGTGATAGGAACGATGACGGTATTCTCCATTGCCTGAATACGCTCAATCAGCGCCGGCAAGGCTTCTACCGTAGTATTTTTATTTGATGCGTCATGCATCAAAATAATACCCGTTTGAAATTGTGGCAGACTTGTCATACAATTACGCAATATGGCATCCACACTGATATAACTGTTCGTGGCATCACCGGAAGCTATATTCCAGTCAAAGTAAGTAATATCCTGTTCATCCAGATAAGAAATCAACTCATGCATATCAACCCGGCTGACCGTATTGCTGCTGCCGCCCGGAAATCTGCAATATCTGCACCATACTCCTGTCGTATCGTACAGAAATTCCTGCAATTTACTCAAATCCTCCGCATAGCTGTCTACCGATTCATATATTTCATCATATTTATGGCTGTAGGAGTGCATCGCAAGCGTATGTCCTTCATCTACAATTCTTTGATATAACGCCTGATATCTTTCCTCTTCCTTTCCTACAACAAAAAAGGTCGCTTTCACATCGTATTCTGCAAGAATATCCAAAATCCGATTTGTATTACTGCTTGGTCCGTCATCAAATGTTAAATATACATAACGGACTTCCTCATCTCCCAATATGGATTCTACTGCCGATTCTTCGTCTGACCGCTTCTTATTGTCGCGTTTGGAAACATTCACACCATCCGCTGTATACTGGTCTATGTCTCCCCCGGTTTCTACATCAGCCCCTTTCTCTGCTTCTTGCGGAGCCTCTGTCTGATCCATAGCAGCCGCTTCAACTGCCTGTTCCTGTAATTCCCTCAGTTCTTTCTTTACAATATGAAGCTGTACACCCAGAATAACCGACAGTACTGTGGGAATCAGTATTGCCATAACGAGGACAAAGATGATTATTTTTTTTAAAAAGCGGATTCTGTTCTTTCGCGCGATCCGCTCTTCCATCTCTGTTCCAGCCATCTTCATCGGCTCCTTAGTGATTTTTCAACATTCCTTATTAATAATAACACATCTTCCGAATTACGAAAAGTCATTTTATGAAAAACGTTATGAAAAAAAATGGAACTGCCCGGCCAGGCAGTTCCAACACCCTTACATGCAGCATTCTCCCGTGTAAGGCGCAAACTCCAGACGGATAAAATAGCCTCTGTCATTGTGGCAGACCGGACAGACCGGAGGTACTTCCGTTCCCCGGTAAATATGACCGCACTCCATACACATCCATGCACATTCGGCATCCGATACAAAAAGTTTCCCTTCCTCCAGCCACTCGGCAAACTTTCCGAACCTGTTTCCGTGAATTTTTTCAATTTCCGCAATTTGTCTGAAAGAATCGGCTATATGGGAAAATCCCTCTTCATCCGCTTTTCTTGCAAAATTACGGTATACATCATCATGCTCCTCGTATTCATTATGCTGCGCCATACGTAACAGTACGGCCGCATCTTTCGAGATATCCACCGGATATGCACCGTCAACGGCAATGTTTTCTCCTGCCATCTCATTTAAATATTTATAAAACACCTCTGCGTGCTCTTTCTCCTGCTCCGCCGTAAAGCGAAAAACCGCCTCTATCACATACAGTTTTTCTTCTCTAGCCTGACCTGCCGCAATCGTATAGCGGTTTCTTGCCTGACTCTCTCCCGCAAAAGCCCGCATCAGATTGTCTTTCGTTTCGCTGTTTCTAAAGTCCATATTCTGCTCCTTTCCCACGTTTTCAGAAAAAATTTCTCTTTCCTATTTTTTCCGAAAACCTTATCTTTATTCCCGAAGCAGTCCCTCAATCCCTTCTTCCTTAAAAATTCTTTTATAATAAACAAGTTCTGTCTGAATCAACTCGTCAATAACCTGCATTCCCAAAAGTTCTACCGGCGCTTTATCATCTGTCAGCAAATAATCGCCTTTCTCGTATACGGTAATCCCATCCGATACCTTTTGCAGCATATCCAGTAAATCACTGTTTGAAATGAGAAGTCTTTCCCTTTCAAAACTTGATAGCGCCGACGGATTCTGCGTTGCGAAAAGCTCTCTGTTGGTGGAGCCTTTTACATCCACCGTATAAACATAATCAAAAACGGACGCAATCGTATCGGACAGATATTCATTGATATTGCCCTCTTTGTCCGTGTGCATATTCATATTCACTACCATAACGCCGTTTTCTTTCAAATGCTCTTTTACAAGGGTAAAAAACTCGACGGAAGACATTTGGAAAGGAATCGTAATATCCTGATAGGCATCTACCATAATCACATCATATTTCCCGGAAACAGCCTCTAAATAGCTTCTTCCGTCATAGGTTGTAACGGGAACGGAATCCGGCAGTTCAAAGTACTGATTGGCAAGCTCCGTAATTTTTTCATCAATCTCCACGCCCTCTATTGAGGCTCCGCTGTAATAATAGCTGCACTGCTTTGCAAATGTGCCTGTCCCCATTCCGAGAATCAGGATATCGCCGCGCGGACTGCCTGACATAACCGGCGCAGCCATGGCATAATCGTAATACATTCCTGTAGCGCCGCCGTCTTTTTTCATAATAGACTGCACACCGAATAATACATTGGTAGAAAGAATGACACTATCGTCAGTTTCTTTTACCTGCAAATAATTATAAATGGACTCGCCCTCGTATAAAAGATTACTTTCCCAGAAAGCAAAACGTGAAAATACACCGGTCATACAACACAGTGCAAATAATAAGATACCCACTATGCACTGCTTCTTTTTCCTGCCCATACTGATAAAATAAAGCAGCGCAAGAAGCAGTAAAATTCCCGCAAAAATCAAAAAGGTAACTGAAGTTCCCACCGCCGGAATTGTCACAAAAGTCGGCACGAATGTACCGATAATACTTCCTATTGTATTGAATGCGCCAAGCGCCCCTACCGTCTGTCCGCTCTCGTCCAGACTGCTCACCGTATATTTCACCAGAGAAGGCGTCACCGTTCCCAGTAAAAACAACGGGAATACAAAGATTACCATGCAGGCAAGAAATGCCGCCCAAATCAGGAAATTATTGCTGACGGTAAAAACGAGAAGCGCCGAAATACCGATAATCACAAACTTACCGAGTACCGGAATCGCCGCAATCCAGATTGCCGCAATCAAAATCCGGATATAGAGTTTGTCCGGATTTGGGTCTTTATCCGCCTTCCTGCCGCCCCATATATTACCGAGCGCCATAGCAATCATAATCGTTCCTATGATAATCGTCCATACAATTTGGGATGAACTGAAATATGGCGCAAGAAGTCTACTTGCGCCAAGTTCTACTGCCATAACAGACATTCCTGCAAAAAATTCCGTCAGATACAAATAATATTTGTTCCGTAAAATTCCATGACTTTCAGGAAACGCCTGTACTATCGTTTTTTCTGTTTTTTCTGATTCTTTTATGATTATATCATTGTTCATATTATTTCTATCGACAGGAAAGCAATTAGATTGTGAAGTCAAATCTGGAACCGCTTACCGGTTTTACTTCCGGTTTCACCTGATCCCAGTCTACAGCTTTTATCTTATCCAAAAGCTCTTCAACGGAATCCGCTTCGACCCTTGTTCTCTTGGTTCTCTCAGACGCTGCTTTTTCTTCCGCTTTCTTTGCCTGAGCCGCTCTTTCCTCTTTCTTGCTTTCTCTGGTTCTTTCTACAAATTCTTTCTGTCTCTCCCCTGCCTTTTCCAAATCTGCAAAATAGGAGACCTGACCGTCTTTACCAATGGAGATGCCAAGATGCGCTACGTCCTCTTTCTTATCTCCAAGTTTACTTTCCATGTCCTTAAGCTGTCCTACGGCATCTTCCAGAATGCCCGTATACTTTGCTTTAGTATCTTCATCTGATGCCATTTCCTCTAATGTTTCCGGATCGATTAATACACTGTATTCTTTCGTTCCTCTGGAAAGATAAGAAGCTGCCTCTTCGTCGCTTTCATAATCCGCAACGATAAAATCCATGTTCTTATAATTCTTTTTCAACTGTTCCAGCAGTTTTTTTGCCTTGTTGCTTAACTGTATCTTGGATTCTTTCTTTTCTGTCTTACCTGTCTTGTCTGCTGCCCCTGTCTTTTTTGCCGTGCTTCCCTTTGCCGCATTGTAAAGATTGCTCTGATATGCGCCATAACCTTCTACCTTGCTCATTTTTCGTCCTCCTTTGACTATTTTCGAAATCCGTTTCTTTTTACATCAGATATCAAATACCATAGATACCTTATAAGGTATATCGGACGATTTATTATTTTTCTACAGACTTTCAGCGATTTTTTTCCTGTTTTTTCCGATTTTTTTCACGATACATAAAGGCATCGGCCTCTCCGACCATTTTATCAATATTTGCCTTACTCATGCTGTCCGTATAAGCGGTTCCGATACTGGCGGATATCAGTTTAAGATATTCATCTTTCTGATAAACCTGCTCTAAGCTTCCCTCCAGCCACTTTCTCTTCTCTTCCACTTCTTCCGGTGAATGTTCACCTAATGCAATAATTAAAAATTCATCGCCGCCGACTCTTGTAATAACATCTTCCGGCATGCACTCTTTTAATTTCTCTGCGGTAACGGTCAGGGCACGGTCTCCCTCCTGGTGTCCGAATATATCATTAATACTCTTAAAGTTATCCAAATCAATATAATAGATAGTAAAGGGTATCCCCGCTTTTTCTTTAATGAACTGATAAACATACCGTCTGTTATATAACCCTGTCAGGGCATCGGTATTGGCATTATTTAAAAGCATACGCTCATAGAGACGCTCCTGTGTTACATCGACAGCCACGCCTACGGTTCCCATAACACTGCCGTCAATATCAAAAAGAGGCGATTTATACGTTGTCAGTTCCCGCATACTGTCTCCGATTTTCACGTTTTCCGCAAATACGCAGGTCTCCCTTTTCTCCATTACCTCATATTCAGACTCCATACAGATAAATTCCCCTTTGGCATATTCCTCAGGGTCAAGATCCCAGATATAAAAATGTCCGCGTCCCTCTATCTGCTCCATTGTCTTATTCACGGCTTTACAAAAGCTCTCATTGACTTTCTCATGCGCTCCCTCTTTATCTTTATACCATACCAGATGGGGAATGCTGTTGATTGTAGTGTCAAAATAATTTCTCGTCTGCCAGAAATCCTTATCCATCTTATAAGTCTGCTGCCAGCGCAAAAAACGAAAACGTATCTCATTCTCCGACATAGCAAAAGACCAGATATCTTTGATATTGGAAAGTTCATCTGCAAGTGACGCAATCTGTTCATTATCCGCAAGCAGAATAAGCTCTGCTTCCTGCTTTTTGCAATCGCAAAGCATATTCACCGTTTCTTTTGCATCTGCTCCCTGCAAATCCGCCAGAATCACATCTGCTTTTGCTGCCAGCGCACTGTCCGGCTTACTGCTTATCTGAAACTCATGTGAAAAATGCTCAAGCGGCGGCATCTCTTTTATAATATCCCATAAATTGCTCTGAGAACCCATTAAATAAAACTGAACATGACAATGATACATTACCGTCT
>CAMWMM010000037.1 GCA_947175285.1 uncultured Lachnospiraceae bacterium | reverse complement strand
TTGCGTCTGTCCAGTGGTAAGAAAACAAAAGCAGCCCGCGTTGCAGATCATCTCCCAATGTCATTTAGTTAAGCAAGTGTATTAAAAATGCCTTATTTATGAGCTTTTCGAGTTCTTTCGTAGGCTATTTTTGTAAAAATTTTAGTTACACCCCTCCGATTTTAAAGGAGGGTGTAACCAAAAAATGCATGAAATTGGTATATAAATTGCTGATAACCCCAGTGTTTATAAGGGTTCGCTTAACTTAATGACATTGGATCATCTCCTGCATCAAAATCGTCCTCACAAAACAGCTCCAGAATCGTATGGATGCCTGGCTCCATATAACCGTCCCATTCTCTTTCAAGTAAACCTCCATCCCTTTCTCCCATTGCCCTTAGATAGTCAAGGTATACCTTTGGAACACGGTAACCATACTGACCGCAAATGCCTTCTAATTGTTGGATCTGTTCCTCTGATGCAGGCACGCATTCTTCAAGCCACGACCTGTCAAAATTCGATATTGTCTTGCATAACCGTTCCATGACAGTATCCGATGTTCCCTGATAAAACTCTATGATTTGAAACATCTCCCTTCATTTTCAAAACACACAAAACCGAATTGAGAATTTCTTAAAAATATTTTTTACTTCAATATAGGCAAATTGATTCGTCTAATATACTTCCTGGATGTTTAAGAAAATAGAATTAGACGGCTTTTTCCTGCAATACATAATTTTATAGATTTCTTCATTTTGCACTGCATACCATCCAGCATATCACATTCCAATGTAAATTTCATGTATTACTTCTCTTCCGTATAAGTCAAATCTTCTGTTATAATTTCTTGTATTAGGACGGGAACACAAAGTCAAATGCTCCTCTCTCCCTGATAACTTCTGTCACTAAGTCCCGCTTTTCATCCAATTCTACAAACCGGAGTTTTGCTGAACCAATCCACATGTATTTCATACCCAAATATTAAATTCCTGTGGTTCAGGTAATTGCTCCCAAATATCTTGAATTGGAACTTCTGCTAACAATTGCTGATGCTCATCATTTAGCCATGAAATATGCGCTTTGATATAGTCTGAATAGATTTCATGTTCCCCGTCCACTGCTTCTTCAACGATCTGAAAATAAACAAATTCCTCAAAACTATTTGCCCACAAATCGACATCTCCCGTATCATGCCCATATAATACGACTTTAGGTTCATCTTCTCCATCCTCATATAAAAAGCAGTATTGGTCACCAGATATTTTACGTGCAAAGGGAACAAGCCGATATTTGGGATTGACAGATTGATGTCCGTATATATCCAAGAGAGAGGTCAGACATCTGTATAACTCCTCATAAGCGCTTTGAATGTTTTCAAAAGCAATCAACCTGCAATCACCCATCCATTCACAAAAAAAATCTTCCATTCTGGCATCCTCCCTGCCAGTCGTAAATTTATCTTCATCCCATTCTGTTGTGTGGATCAAGTAATCCACCATCCCACTTTTGTCGATTGTATGAAATAATTTTGGAAATTGTATCCCTAAACTCACTTCCACAGCCTCTAGTTCCATAATCTATACCTCCCAACATTAACGTTTTATTCAAATTCCAAGTTGTCAACCTGCTTGAAACGCATCTCGATGTGCCTCTGCATAAGTACGGCACAAATCAGGAAACCATCCATCAGTATAATCCACGAAAACACGATCTGCCTTGTCCCATATATCAGAATCTTTTCCTGACATAAGAGAATCCCAAAATTCTTTATCTCCTTTTGGATAAATACCGTTCGGCAAAGTATCAACTACTGCATTAAGAGCGGCAGCACATTGATATGCTCCTACTTCTTCCAATGCCTGCACCGCTTCACGACCATAAATCGCAAAACCATCGTCAAAAAAATTGAACAGCGTATCAGCTTGTGTTGCGTTCTCCAGTTCCATTACCAAAAAAAGTACTTTTTGCGTGTGGTTTATGTTAGATATATCCAAATTCCCATCCACTCTATTTATTACGAAAGACCACAATATTTGTTCTAATGCCCATGAAAAATCATCATTTTCATCAATAGCAAACAGGGCGTTCCAATCTCGATTTTTAATAATATTCTGCATCTGTGCTTCTTTTTCTGCCCATCGCCTTTGCATTTCTTTTTTTGACATTGGCATTTTAATCTCTCCTCTCATTAAATTACGATTCATCCAATTCTACAGTAACCTCAATCCGGAGAAAGTCATCCCATCAACAAATCATCCTTGATCGTATACTTATCAATAGTGAATTCAATAACATGGTCTGGCAGCATACTTTCCCCAAAGCTGATAACCGCACCAAAGTCCTCTAACGTCGTAAAAGTGATTTCCGCGCTGTAGACCTCAATATTTTCAAACCAATCTTCCGACAGTCTTTCTCCCAATTTTGAACAAAAGTATTCCGTTGCTTCCGCTTCCACTCTCTAAATGCATGAAGTTCTTTTCCAAATTATCATTGTTAGTCAGAAAAATGCTTTTCCACTTGCCAGAGCTGAGATTTTTCAATATGCGACGCAGGCTGCCAGTCGTTATTTCTTTTGCCTCGTCTGGCCAACATATGTAATATTTTATGGCAATCTCCTTTGGCATTTCTTCAGGAATCTCACTCTGAGGAACGAACTTCTGATGCTCGATACATTGACTCATTTTTGAATCTATCTCCTTATCAGTATACAATACCTGCACCATCCATTGAAAAAGTTTTCTTCGAATATCCATAATCAACTTTAATCCAATAACTTTCCCGAAAGACGGCTATCTTCTTTACTCTGCCTTTATAACCAAAATTGATGTATCATTTATAACCATATAAAAAGCCTTTTCCTCTTCATCAAAACAATACTGGTAAAAAGAATCTGCTGTCCCATATAAAGTCATATTCTTTACCATTTCAGACAGATCAATTTTTTCCCTAGACAACCGTTCTCTTACTTCCTCTTTATTCGCATATTCTTCTTCATAAAACTTCCATCCATTTTTATTTAACACATTTTGCGCTGTTGAATATTCTACTCCGGCAAGGGCATCCAATAACACGCACATCAAATATTCAGATAATGTATTCGCAATTATTTTCCAATCTGCTAATTCATCTGCCTCATGCAGTATATAAACAGGCGGGTTTTCCAGCCCCAATTCCTTTTCCTTTATACCAAAGAATACAACTCCCGCCGCAAAATCGCTGCCAATCTGTAAATAGTTTTCCACTAATTCCGGCCACTGTTCTTTTGGAATCTTTGAATATGGATAAAAAGCATTTTCTTCACAAAACTCAGGATCATCGAAATCCTCCCTGCAATCTTCAATCCCTTCCTCAATATACTCATAGGAAAAATAAGGAAGAGCATCGCTATTCACCCAAACATCTGCAGTGGATAATAATTTTTCATTTCTTACCAAGCTTAAAAAATCAAACAATAATTCAGGAAGTTTTACATTATTTTTCTTTTCAAAAGATTCTAATCCTTCTTTCGCTTTGGGCTCTGTATACCCAAACAGCTTTACAACTTCTACCGGCGTCAGATCATATTTTATCGCCATACCCCATTACCTCCATTTTATTTAAGCACTTTCTGTCATCAATCGAATTTTCTCCATTTTTCTCCTCTAATGCAAAAGAAATATTTCTTTATTCATCTTCTTAAAAGAGGGTTTACTATTAAAATAGTTTCTTCGTCGTTTAATCATATCTAACACCATTTTCTGTGCGGCTTCTTTAGACCTCAAATAGGGCTTTATATGATGTATACAATGTTTATAAAATGTTTCATGCCACTCTATAAAAACTTCACCGGCATAAAAACTTCCCTGTAATATCTCTAAATAATTTTCAAAAAAATTTATTCCGTTTTCAAAATCGCCCATAAGAAAGCATATCATTGCCAAATCATAAACTTCCCAAAAGCGTCGATTTTCCGGTATATTTGATACTTTCTGTTCAAGACACTTTTTCGCATAATCCATATCTTTGAATTTACGATATTCTATCACCTTTCGTAAGCCTACTTCAGCAAATTCCTCCATCTTTGTTTGAAATTCATCATCATTTCCACTGTATTCACAAAATTCTTTTTCTCGTTCCCCATAAGAATATGCAAATATATCGTTTAAACTTTCACTTTTTTCCCAAAAGAAATCAATTCCAACTCCTAAATAAGAACCTTTCGACCAATTACTTGAATCAAATACAACAAAAATTATAAAATATCCATTATCATCTAACCAAGTTCTTGACGTACCCTGCCGAAAAAGCCCTTGAGGAGCTAGAACCTTTTTTGCAGCCATATTTATAATTTTGTCATGCTGCTGCATTATATCATTCCTTTCTGAATTAATAACTTTGGTCTGCTCCTTTGTTTCATTTTTCAATAAACTAATTTCTTTCTTTCCACAACTGCTACACTAATCCTGCCACAATACACCCCGAAACACTTTTACACAAATCTTCCGGAAAATAATTACTCATCTGCTCCGTAATCTTATCTCTGACAGACTGTAACTCTTCCTCCCTCTACAAAAGCAAGCGGCAAAAGGAGCAGAAAAAGCTGCCGTCCCTTTTTTAAAGATAATAACTGCTCCACTTTTTCATAAGGGATTGTCTGTAGCTCATAATGTGGTCCTGTACTTCCAATCTGTTCATCATTGATAAAATAAAGGATATCACCCGGATGAAATTCAATTTTTAAAATTTTCCGGTAACAGTTCCTCCTCGAGCGTGGTTGGATTATCCAGATACCCATCACTTTCATCAAGAACACCCTCATAATATCCGGTAAACTGCTCCCACCAGTCCCCAACTTCCTCTGTATGCAATTCCTCCATAAGTTCAGATACAGAAATATCATTCGACTCGTCATAACCACTTGGATAACAACAACCAAAATAATTTATCCAGAAATTAAGACAATCAATATCTTCTATACAGATTTTTTTCACAGAATTCATAATAACCTCCATTAATGCCAATCCGCAACACTATAACGGATGAGATCAAGTGCCTTATATTTCATTTCCTTCGTTCCATCAACTATATAATCTACCAATTCTGTCCTTTGGCCACTTTTTGCTGTAATGCCTTACGCTGGGGATATAGCACATAATTGACGAGATATTGGTCATCATCCAGCAGATGCTCATCCCACACATCTTCATCGTTCCAAGAACCCATGTAGACCACATGTCCATTTTTTATCAGGCAGTGCAAACCCTCGTCCTCCTGCCAGTCGCAGCCGCCACTCAAGTTCAGTACAGGGATTTCCGGCTCATTGGGAAGCTTGATGTCGAAGCCGGAAAACTCCATATAGCGAAGAATCTCCAGCGGTTCCTGAATGTGTTGTATATCCTCGTCCAGCAGTTCTCCCTTGCTTGTAGATTCCAACTCATCCTGAAGGTAGTACAAAGCGTATTGGCAGATTTCCCTGACCAGAGCCTCATCTACCTCCGCCAACCACCGAATGGACTGGGCAGCGTACTCTGCCGTAACACCTTCTTCGCAAACCACCTCAATCTGTTTGTGAAAATAGGGGAATTCCGCATAGCCAGTCATCCTATCAAACTCATCTGTCCCGGCATTTATTAAAATGTCCTCAAAGCGTAGTTCTGACATATGTAATTTTCTCCTTTCAAACTCCGATTTAGCGCTTCCACTTATCCAGCTTATACCCCTTTTGCTCCAGATGGGATCGGAAAGTCTCCAGGAAGTCTAGGAACCTCTCCGCGATACGCCAGTCTAATTTTTGATACAGCATCTCCTTAAAATCAATATTAGTGTCGATTCCATGCTCTGCGCTTTCACAGTATTTTAGTGCACTATCAATAACTTTGTGCTATAGCTTAACAGCTTCTTCATAAAAGTTTCCTCACTCACATGTTTCTAAATATTCAGACAGCAAAGCAGAAGATGGATTTAATCGTAATGCCCTATTGTATTCTGAGCCATCTCCGTCAGGCGGCTGCTGTTCCACATTGATAACCACACATTCGCGCTCTTTTCCGGTTCCAAACAGGCCCGAATCATCAAGCCTTTTCATGGCCTCCTCCATGGAATCGATCCTCGCAAACCACTCAATCCCATAAAGCTCCTCCTTTGATAATGCACCCGCTCTTCTGTCCAGTAATTCACTAACTTCACCAAAAAATTCGTCATATCCATACACAGCATAGGGAGAATCTGCGCAATCCCATTTCCACCAGCCCTTTTCTTCATCCGATATTTTCTGTTCAATGATTGATTTTTCCAACGCTTCGTAAGACCATGCTGAAATATATGGATGCAGGCCCTGATCGAATACAAATACATAGAAATAAAAATGTTCTTTGGTTGTTTCTTTTAAAGACAGAAACGCTGTTCTGGCAGCTTTTACAAGGGCTTCAATAAGTTCTTCGTTATCTTTTTCAGTACACATATCCGTTTCAACCTTTCTATTCGCTGGAATCATTATCAATATTTTCGATTTTCCAGTTCTATAAAACACGCTTTCTAATAATTTCTTCCATAAAAATTTCCCTTTCAAAATATATATATTTGGTGATTATTAACACCACTTTACAACTTTTTTACATTTTGGTTCAAACATGGATACTGCTACCATAATACTTATAAATACAGCTTTTTCTAATTTACAAGGTGCAAATTTTGTTATAGGATACAATATTTGACGTGCTAAAAAGCTAAAATTTGAGTGCAAAATATTATTTACCACTTTGGTAGTAAACCTCCAAACGCAGAAAAATCAGTAGAACCAATTAAAGCTACTTTATTTAAGATGTCTTGAATAGGCAAATCGTTAAAAAGTTGTAAACTGGTGTGATTATTAATTGCAAACATTTACCTTTTTGTGTGTAACATGTATAATGCTCTCAGAGATAAAGCTGGGAGGTATATACACATGATTACAAAAATTAGGTATGGTTCAGAAGAGGAGTATTCCCAACTGCTTCTAGCATCTAAAAATGAGAAAACAGTAAAACAGAAAAAACGCTATGATACTGTTCTTCTCTATATGGAAGGATACTCCAGAAAACAGATTGCTCAAATTCTTCATATACCATATCGGACTGTCTGCGCTCATATCTCCAGCTATCAGAAGGGGGGAATAGACGCCCTCTTTCTTGTCAAACAGACAGGGGCACCCAGAAAGCTTTCAGATGAGCAGGAGCATACTCTTATCCAGATCATTTCCACCCAGACACCGGAAGAGGCAGGTGTGGGTGTTTTTACCAACTGGACATCCTCTCTTGCCTGCAAACTTGCCGAAGATAGGTTTGGTGTGGCATTCAGCGACCGGGGAATGCGCAATCTCTTTGACCGTGTTGGTCTTAGTTATACCAGACCAACTTATACTCTGGAAAAAGCGAACCCTGAAAAACAGGAGCAGTTCAGGAAGGATTTTGAAATACTTAAAAAAACTTCTGAACAATACTGTCGCAAGGATTCTGTTTGAAGACGAATCCATGATCCGGGATTACCAGGCAGTCATGAAGACCTGGTTTTTGAAAGGGAAACAGCGTATCATCCCGACCTTTGGGAAGCATGAAAGAGTAAAGCTGGTCGGCTGTCTGGATTATGAAACAGGCTGTGTTTATGTGGAAGAACACAAAAAGTATGATGCTGAAATATTCCTTCATTTTCTAAAAAACGTACTGGAACAGTATCCTAACGGAAAAACAGTAATGATTCTTGATAATGCTAGAATCCATCATGCAAAGTTACTGCAGAGTTTCCTTGAAGAAAACAGGGAGCATCTGGAACTTGTTTTCCTGCCGGCCTACAGCCCCAATCTGAATAAGATTGAGGAATTCTGGGGCTGGATGAAGGATTCGGTGATCAATAATGTATTCTTCCATTCCCGTGAGGAAATCAGGGCAGCGGTACAGAAATTTGTCAATTGGGTAAATACGGTTCCTCAGAAGGTAATAGATCGTTTGTGTTTATGAGCGATAATTAATCACCGAATATATAACTGAAAAAATTCGACTATTTCTGATTTTTCCAATTCTACAAATACCAATTGATAATATAATGACTATTCCCATTCCTCTATACTATCTTCTGTTACAAAATCATAATTTTCATCCATAAGCATTTGCAAATATTCATCAAAACTATCTGCTATAATTACTAATTCATCCGGATCGTGAAGATAGCGTAATACTTGTCCCTTTTTCCCCTCTGGTGAGGGCGAGAAATCAATAAATAGTTGGGAGGTTCCGCCGTTGTTCACACAATCTGAAAAATGTAACCAAGACAGTTTTTCAAGATCGTTGCAAATGCCCACATCTACAGGAATGTCGTCAAATTCTCGGTTGATCAGATAATCTCCCCACTCCCGAAAATCATCTTTTGTATCTATCATCTGTTGAGCGGATAATAAGAAATAGGGATATTCTTCTATGTCAGAACCTAAAAAAAGCAGCGTAATTTTTTCTTCGGCATATTTTCTCCAATATGTTCCGTCTACAATTTCTAATAATTGCAACAAGCTGTCAGGAATATCAGGGTATAATATCCGTAATTTTTCCATATCTCCTTTGCTTATGCCATGTACTACTCTTTCAAAATTATTCCATTGTTTTTCCCACCATTTTCATAATAAGCTTTTTTTAATCCATCAACATATTTCTGAGCAATATTCATATAAAACCCTCCCATTTTTTTATTGGCTATAGCAAGAATGATTCAAATCCCGTTTTTTTCAGTTGTACAATCCATGGAAGATAGTCATTGTAATCTATACCAATCATATCAAAACCTGAACAATTTTTCTTGTACTGTTCAGCTTCCAAATGACTTCCTCCTTTTCCATGAATATATAAAATTACTTTTTTCACAATGCTACCTCCACAAAAATTCTAAGTTGTCAATCTTCTATGATTTCTCCATGAATGCACACTCTACATTCGTCTGGACACTTTGCATCGAACATTTTAGCACGGACATTACCGTAATCCAGATCAGCCCCATTTTGTAGGGTATAAACAAGAGGATAGATGTTACTCCACAACTCCCGCTTATCCAATTCTACAAATGTGAATTTTATGTTTATCTAACATATTCTGTTTTCAAAGGAGCGATGACCTTTGGATTTTGTTTGACCCAAGTCATAGCGCTGCTACATAAAACCCCAATCAGTTGGTCATCTATAAAGGCATTATCCCCGCTTTCCTTTACACGCCCCACAAAAAATTCCGCAATTTCCAAATCTTCCTCGCTAAATCTATTGCCCAATCGAAGATATTTCAAAAAAGCATCCAGCATTTTATGAAAATCCTCGTCCCAGTTGATACAACCGTTAGCTAAGAATTCATGTTGCACTCTACCTGCAATCCGAATAATTTCTCCTTGCGCTGTCTGCGCTTTTCCACATGGTGGAACAAGATATTCCCAAAGCATTTGGAATAACTTATCCTCATCATCTTCATCTGGAACATTGATGGGAGAAACACCATCATGGATAGACTTTTCTTTTGACTTCACATCATCTTTAGTCACAATAATTCCCTCCAAATCCTGATTCATATACTTGATTATAAAATATTCGCCTGTTGCTTGCAATGTATATTTATAAGCCCGTTTTTAGTGGGTACACAATTCCGAAAAGGGAGTATGTTTTTCAAGCCTTAATTTTTATTCCGCAGTCCTTAGCCGCTCAACTATCGTTCCCCTGTTAAAGAAATGCAGCACAATAGCAGGGAAATCATAATAAATGCCGAGCGCCGCTTACACCATCCTTTCTATGATGCTGCCAGTCTAACAGCCAATTCTCACAGAAGTGTCACGAGCCTCATGTTTTTCTGCTCTGAAATATCACAATTTCGTAACATTTCAAAGATTATTTGTCATATATAACCAAACAATTTCCATTATTATGCCGCCCCGCCTGCCTATGAAAATGACAGACCACCGCATATGAGATAAGTCCATAGCGGCGGTTGCCTTTTGCGTATTTCTTCATAAATATCTGTTCTCATATACGCTGCTGATTATGTGATGAGTTTCCCGCATATGGGAACAATGGGTCAGTCAGACGAAAAGAAAAACTCTCCCTGTCTACCAGCCCCACTACTTTCTCGCTGTCATACAGTTCAAGCAGAAATCCGGCAACCTGTTGGCTTGTGTGGTATGTTCCGAAAGACTTGTCATAGTCATATTCACTGACATTGTTTGCCACCATACCGAACTCTGTCTTTGTTGCTGCAGGTGCCAATACCTTTGCTTTCATTTTCGCGCCGGTTTCTTCCAGTTCCCGTGCCAGCCCTTCCGTAAACGTACTTACATAAAACTTTGCAGCACAGTAAGTTACTGCTGTTGGAACAATGGTGTAGCCTCCGCATGAGGATATATTGATAAGCTGTGTTCCCTCTGCATCCTTGTAATCACGGACATACAGTGATGACAGAATCGTCAAAGCCTCTATGTTCAGATTCAGCATCATCGCTATCTTATCCAAATCCTGATCCGCCACGCTGTCATAGTTGCCAAAGCCCGCATTATTGATCCACGTTTCAATCTCATAACCCTTCAACCCTTCATAAAGCTGGCATACGTTTTCTGGCACGGATAAATCAGTGCTTCTGATGACGATATCCAAATCCTGATGATTCCCTAAAATCTCCCGTTTCAGTCTCTCAAGATTGCTCTCCCGTCTTGCTATTATGACCAGATTTTTGCCCCTCTCCGCAAATGCCTTTGCCGCTTCATACCCAATGCCTGAACTTGCCCCAGTAATAACGGTATATTTACCGGTATGTTTTCCCATTCCCTGAACCATTTGAAAACCCTCCTTGAATTTGGTATAATCCAACCATACAATGTAGAGTAAACTCTATGTCAAGAGGATTGAGGTGATTTTTTATGGAATATTCCATCGGGGATTTTTCAAAACTGACAGGTCTGGGCATCCATACCCTGCGCTATTATGAACACGAGGGCTTAATTGCACCGGAAAGAAACTCCAGCAACCGCCGCTGTTATTCTGAAAAAGACCTCGCATGGATTGAATTTATCAAACGCCTGAAAGACACAGGAATGCCCATCAAGGAAATCAGGCACTATGCCCAACTCCGGGCAGGAGGTGATCCCACCCTTTTTGAACGGATGGAGATGCTGGTACAGCACCGTCAGGCGCTTAATGAACAGATTGCGCAGTTACAGGAGCATAAGCTAAAGCTGGATGAGAAGATTGAATTTTATAGAAAAGAAATAGAGCGTATGAATAATGGCTTTCTTGAGAACTGAACATATAAATAATGACAGACCGCCGCATATGGGCTGCTTTTCCCATAGCGGCGGTCTGCTTATTATTCTTTCATTCCGTTCAACATAAAGCAGGCATAAACTTGGCAAACAGATATAACCCTTCCGAACCCGCAGTGACTTCATGCGGTACACCTGCCTGCATGATGGATATTGTGCCAGGCTCATACGGAATGATGCTGTCTGCATTTACACACTGCCCGCTTCCTTTTATTACTTCATGCGTTTCCAACTGGGTTTCATGGATATGATTCCCAATGCTGCAACCAGGAGCAATTCTCACCAAATGGTAACTGAACTTGCCGTCTGTGTCCTTTGCCGTAATGATGTGTTTCAACTCAACACCCTTAAAAGTCGGATGCTTTGACCATTCAATCTCTGCAAAGCCAACCTCCTTTTCCGGCAAAACTAATTTTCCGTTATTAAACAATTCAAATGTATCCATTCTGCACCTCCAATAAAATATGTGATCTGTCTTACTTGTCAATCATATTCTTTGGAAGCTGTCATGTCTTGTAAAAAATTGCCCTATGTACCCTGCGCTATCTGTTTTTTGGAATGGACATACTCAGACGGAGATATCCCGACAATCCTTTGGAAAGCTTTATCAAAATGGCTCTGGTCATAAAACCCCATTTCCGCAGCAATCCTGCTGATTGTCTTTTCTTCATCTAACAGCCCTTGTGATTTCCGTATGCGGTTCTGGATACAGAACTGATGCGGGGTCATTCCGATACTGCTTTTGAATTTCCTTATGAGATAATATTTGCTGACAAAAATATCCGCCGCCAATGTTTCTATGGGCAGTTCCAGTTCCGGGTGGCTGGTAATTTTATCAGCCAGAATTTTTATGCCTGCATCCATCTCTTTCCGTCCATTATCCCGGAGGCGGTAAACCGTCCGCACGGAAGTTAGCAATTTTTCCTTTTACTCCTTTCCGAGAATATCCTGTTCTGCTACATCTTTTAACAACTTCCGAACAATCCCCTCTGCTGTCTCTAAATCAGTCTCTTCTATAAAGGCAGTTCCCACACATATAGACAGCAGACGAGCGTCCCTCCCCTGATGCACGGAATGTACAGCATAAGGCGGAATGATAAACAAGTCCCCTCTATGGCACGCCGCTTCCCTGTTTTCCAATTGAAGCGTGACCACTCCCTGCATGACCATTGATATGACATAATGCCCTACATGGTTATGGGAATCAAAGTGCTTATCAATATTCTCTGACAATACGAACTCGATTGGGTATTTATCACATTGATAGTATCGCATATTTTCCACTCCTGTCGGATCTCATCATTCTACCTACAACCTATCTCACAAATCTTTATCAGCACAAGTATATCAAAATGGAACCACTTTATCAATAAGCCAAAAAACAAGTACTTCCCTGCTTTTCAAGTGATTTCCGTTATCAGGTCGCCCCCTGTGGTGTAAGTCCACATAGCGGCGGTTGTCTTTTATGTATTTTATCATCCTAAGCAAAACATTATATCTATATAACGCCATTCAAAGACAGAATCAGCAGAATACAGGTGATGATGACCGCCCCAAAAAGCAGCCATAAACCAACAGATTTTTTATTCTGCACTGCGGCAGGCTCCGATAAATATCCTGTCCTGCGTAATGCTGTTGTAATCGGTTTATAAAGCAGGAACGTAAATCCCGCATTCAGCCCTGCCTTTAATACATTGAATGGCAGGAAGGCCGGAATCAACAGCTTTGCAACTGCCTCACGGGGATATCCCATGTAAATAGGGGCTATCAGATAATTCCATAACATCATCACCAGCACCATTGCCAGGCTGCCGGCCAACAACCCTATGACGGCTCCTTTCAATGTCCGTTTTTTCTTATAGATGACCGCCGCCGTACAAGCAAAGGAACATGATGATACAATGTTCATGATGCACCCAAGAATCCCATTTTCACTGATCGTCACCATCTCTATAACCGACACAATCACAGATACGATAAAAGATGTCAAAGGCCCCCATATTAAACCGCCCAGCATGATAATGATATCTTTCGGGTCATACTTCAAAAAGAGCAACACCGGAATGCGGCCTACCACTACTACCACATAAGCTATTGCAGCAAGCATGGCTGTTGTCGTTATCTTCTTTGTATTATTATTCATATACATTTCCTCCCTACCGTAAATAAAACCGGCACCTGAATGTTGGCTATATCCAGGTGCCGGATGGTGCAAAGCAACATCATATAGCAGCCGGATATGCCCTGCCGCTGTATAACGCCTTATCTTCTTCTATCCAGACTATACTGTTGGTTTTGGAATCACACCAAATCCTGACTTGAACCTCTGTCAAGTCCTGCGTTTTCACGCTCGCGGACTATACCGCCAATCGGGAATTTCACCCTGCCCTGAAGATGCCAGTATTAAGTTGTCACGGCATGAGCCGTTAAAAACCTATCTATATCGTTTCATAGGAAACCAGTTCTTCCACCGGAATGCGGGTCTGCGAGTGGCACTCCGGATCAGCCGCTTCCTCGTCTGAATACCCGACTGCAAGGATATTGACCGGTTCCAGATTATCAGGCAGCCCAAACTCCCTGCATATCACATCCGGCTTGAAATAGCATATCCATACGGAGCCAAGACCTAATTCCGTTGCCTGCATCATCATGTGGTCAGTCAGAATGGATGCATCTATATCTCCAGTCTGCTTTTTGTCAAACGGACGCACCCATGCCTTGCTGTGGTCAGCACAGACGATTATTGCAAGCGGTGCGCCATAAAGGTTCGCGCCTTTCCCTATCTTCCCAAGCCCCTCACTGCTTTGGACGGCAATCAGTCGAACAGGCTGAAGGTTGGCTGCTGTCGGCGCCACATGGGCGGCTTCCAGAATCTTTTGCAGCTTTTCCTCCTCCACTTTCTTATCCTGATAGCTCCGGACGGAATAACGCTTCTTTGCAATTTCGATAAAATCCATAGTAGAAAATCCTCTCTTTCTGTTATATACTGAACGTGTTGATTAACCGTTATCCAAAATTTTAACATGATAAAAACTTTTAGCAAGAATGCACTTTTTGGGTAGATACTTCCCAAAAGGATAGCTATTAAAAGGAGTGGATACAGACAATGGAATATTCAAAAGACCAGTTCAACTGCCCGGTAGAAGCCACGCTGTTTCTGATTGGCGGGAAATACAAGCCGCTCATCCTATGGTATCTGATAGAGAAACCACTCCACTACATGGAGCTGCAGCGCATGATCCCAAAGGCGACGCCAAAGATGCTGTCACAGCAGTTACACGATCTGGAGGAATGCGGGATGATACACCGGGAAGTCATCCCGGATAAGCCGCCCAGGACCATATACTCGCTTACCCCGTTTGACATGAGCATTATTCCTGTGCTGGACGCCATGTGTAATTGGGGGACAAACTTTTTAGATGGGCTGGATATCCAGACGCCCTGTTGTACAAAAAAATCAGCAGGAGAACCATGATATGGCTTTCCTGCTATTCTTTTCATATTTGTAAATCCGGCTCCAATGAGAAAACTCCGCCGTCAGATATAAGCCGGGAAACTGCTGCATTTTTCACTTTCCCTACCTTGCTTAACTGCTCCGGCGCAAATAAATGAAATATTGTCTTTATGGCAAAGGCATGGGTCACTACCAGTATATTACTGTTTTTTCCCACTCCATGCCTTTGGGCCATATCCATGAATACGGCTTTCATACGTTCTTCTATTGTGTGGAACGGCTCTGCCATTCCTGTTGTGTCATGTTCATATATGGCATCCGCAACATCAGGAAGACGCTCATTCAGCTCCGCAAAAGACGCCCCTCCCAACCAGTCCGCAACATTTTTTATAAAAACAGTATTGTTTTCTGCCTCCATGTTCCCAAGGCACCATTCCCGCAGCCTTGCATCCTTTTCTATTGGTATGGCGGAACTTTTACTCTCCCCCATAACCAACTCCGCCGTCTGTACAGCCCGCAGCATATCACTTGTATAAACTGCATTGAAATCAATACCTCTTAATTTATGCCCTAATTCAACCGCCGTCTGCTTCCCTGCATCGGTGAGCGGCGAATCAGCCCATCCCTGCGCCCTGTCCAGGCTGTTCAAAAGAGTCTGCCCATGCCTGACTATATAGAAATTAACCATGTTTACACCTCCGCCCTCAGTATAAGAAATCTTTGCCAAAATAGCAAGAAGATACCTTTAGGGTAGAAACTATCAAATCGGGAAGTATCATTCCATCCCCGTAAACGTGCTAACCATTCCTCCCACGAGGCTCCATGATTGCACATGCGGCATAGTGCCCACTTTCCATACCGGCAGATATCATATATCCCGTAGGCTTCAGAAATCCGGCCCCCAAAGCCGTTATTGTTTAGTCCATATGCGGCGGTCTGCTGTCCTGCGGATTGGAAACTGGTTTATTATCAAAGCAATCACAATGCCAATCGTAGTGTCCAAAATCCGTGCAACCCCAAAAGCCAAAGGGTTTTCATCATTCCCATGTGTCACAGTAATGCACAGAAAAACAACGCACATGAGGAATGTCCCTTTTTCCCGTTTTATCAAAACAGAAAAATTGATGATGGGAATAAGAAACACCGATAAAAACAAGTATCGCAACACTTCATATGGGATGCACCAGACATTCCTCTCAAACAGCAGGACGAACATACCCCATATCCCGCCGATAACCGTAGCCACCTCCCTGTTGAATGCTTCACGGAAACTGTCCTTAGAGGTGCGCTGGACGCACAACACAGCAGCAATGGCAGCATAGAATGCAGTGTCCGATTCCCTTATTATGCCTGTCAGTAAACACAAGAATACTGCCACAACCGTTTTTATTGTGCGCCCGCCGACTTTCAGACAGCTAATTTTCATATATCCCCTTCAGGGTAAACTGGTCTAAGATATGCCCGTCCATTTCTCGATAAAGCTCGTTCAGCAGGAAGCCCCGCTCCAAATCCAGCATTTTGTCCAAGGCATACACATGAAGTTCATATATATGCGGCTTATCGGGCGGAGTCATCCCGCCATAATAGGAAGAAAGCTCTATGGATTGCTCACCACCCTGTATACTCGTCCAGCTGTTCCTGCCCTGCACAAAATCATCGGCGGTCTGGCTCTCATTCTCTCTGATCTCAAAACGGGTTATATTTGCCGCCAGCCAATGTATCCATGCGAATCCACCCGTCACCGGGTATGCGTCCTTATCCTCTAAGACAATGGCAACCGACACAGTTCCCTGCGGGGCATCTTCCACCGAAAAAGGCAAAGAGTAAGTAGGGATGCCGTTTTCATTGAACTGCGTCCCATGCCCGCCATATTGGGGCTGGATAATTCCGTTTATAATACCGCTGCTTGTAACATTCATCTTTCATATCCTCCAATCTGATTTTCTGATGATATTATAAGCAGCAGTTTCCGGACAGTAAATTACCCACTTTTTCGTGGGTATTAATCCGGGACTACTCCCTTTTCTTCCAAGATATGTTCCATGCCGTTTGCTTTCAGGTAATCAATCCCTATATGCTGCATGATCCTTAACGCTTCCAGTATTTTCATTCCCATATCATCTGTTAGGAATTGTAGAAAAATTGCCGCTCAAACTAAAATGGCAAAATATTGATTTTTAGGGCTTTTCGGGACTTCAACTTTGAGCAGTTTTTTCCCGACAGATCCTTAGGGAATATTCCACCCGGAGTGGGTATCCCTCATAAGATTTCTTTTCCACAAACCCATAGTCCACCAGTTCCTTTAACTGCTCTAACAGCATCTTTTGTGTGATGCCGTCTATGTCCCGTTCCAGCTTTGCCAAAGATGTA
>CAMWMM010000036.1 GCA_947175285.1 uncultured Lachnospiraceae bacterium | reverse complement strand
TGCACCTACAGCAGCAGACTTTGCAGCACTGAATGCATTTGCAAAGAGCGCAATCAAAGATGTATCACAGCAGCGTTCAGATCTTGGTGCAATCCAGAACAGATTAGAGCATACGATTGCAAACCTGGATAACATCGTAGAGAACACAACATCTGCAGAATCTGCAATTCGTGATACAGATATTGCAACAGAGATGGTTAAATACTCTAACAACAACATCTTACAGCAGGCTGGTACATCAATGTTATCACAGGCAAATCAGTCCAACCAGTTGGCATTGTCCTTACTTGGCTAATACTGATAAGACAGAAATCATTGCAAAAACTACCGGATATGGGTTGGCATACGTCAGCCCATATCTTTTGAAGGTCGGTATTCACCGGCCTTCTTCTTTATCTGATAGGAGATTAAGACACTATGAACAGGAAAGAAATGGTAAGTATTATTGTTCCTACCTATAACAGAGAGAAGGTCATTGGCAGGGCAATTCAAAGTATTATGCGGCAATCATATGAAAACTATGAAATTATCATTGTGGATGATGGATCTATAGACCGCACACAGGAGATAATAAGCCGGATAAAAGATGATAGGATTCGTTATATCCGTCTGGAACAAAATCAAGGTGTTGCTCATGCCAGAAATTTCGGTATACAGGAGGCGAAATACGATTATATTGCATTTTGTGACAGTGATGATGAATGGATTCCTGATAAGCTGCAAAAGCAGATGACTAAGTTGATGGGAGCCTCTGAACAGGTCGGTTTGGTCTATTGCAGAGTGAGTGGGATTGACAGGAATGGGAATGACAGATATATATGGCCCCCTGAAAGTTGGAGAAAAGATATGTTAGAAGGCGATATATTTCAATCATTACTTATACGAAATACAATAGCGAATATGGCAATATTGGCGAAAAAAGAGTGCCTGATACAGGCAGGAGGCTTTCGTGAATCATTGCGATGTCTGGAAGATTGGGAATTTTTTCTGCGTATTGCCAAAGACTGGATGATTGAGATGGTGGACGAGGTTCTGGTAGAGGCTTATAAAACGGCAGGCTCTGTTTCTACCAATGTTTCCGGTTATCTAATTACCAGATGTTACATGGTGTCACTTTACCGAAAGGAAATGACAGAGATGGGAATACTTGAGGAAGTAAAAGAGGAAATTCTGGAAACAGCAAAACAATGTAACTTGTACGCTGAAATTAATGAATTATTAACCAGAGATTTTGAACTATGAATTTGGGTAAGTATGATAACTCGAAATTTCAAGTCAAAAGTTCTCTAGTAAAATTTGAATTCTGTTCTTCCAAGTATGTTCTATACTTGCTTTCTGGTATGCATTTTTTCTGATTTGTTCAGATAATGTTGTATCAGACAGCAGGGTACGAACTATTTCCGGCAAAGTTTCTAAAGATTCTAACTGATAGAATTTAATTGATTCGCAGTCTTGGAAATGTTCTGTCAAATAGGCGCTTTCATCTGTAAGCGATACTGCACCTTGTAACATCGATTCAAAGATTCGTTCACTGGCGCCCGCTTTAAACCATGCCATATGATTTAAAACAATTTTGCTGTTTTCCATTAAGATAATACCATCTTCCGGGGAAATGAGTCCTTTATAGATAAAAAAGGGATGATGGAAAATGTCCAGAGATTCCCAGCCATTACCATAGACGGTCACAGGAATGCCTGCATTGACGAGGAGTTCCATAATACGGGCGCGGAATAGAGCGTTTGTATTGACATCTACAAAACGGTGGTTTTGAATAAACTCTTTTAATTCGGCATCTGATAAAGATATATTATCTGCATGGAGACAGTCTTCTAAAGTCTCTTCAAAAGTCTTGGAGGGATGACTTAACAATTCTTGTTCTAATTTCTTGTCAAATTCATCATAAATAACGTCGTAATGATATTTGTAACTTCCAATAAAAAGAACATCAATAGGACGGGATGCGAATGGCATTAATTCCTCATAAGGTTTCAGACATTCTCCTGCTGTTGGAAGAAAAACTGTCTTTTTGACAGACGGGTAAAAGCGTTTAATGTAGTCTGTATGATACTTATCGGCACATACAACAATTCCATGTTCCGGTGCATAGTCAAGTGTTTCAAAATAATACATAGGATGGTCAACAATAATGTTATAGCATGGAATATTCCATGTATCCCAAAGGCTTACACCGGACTGCAGGCGCATCTGGAAGCAGGAGTTATTGAAAACGACAGCAAAATCTAACCCTTCTTTTTGGAAAACAAAAAGTGCGTCCATGCTCTCTTCAAAGCAGTGTTTGTCAAATAACAGAACAGTATGCCCACAGGATGTAAAAGCATTATAGTATTGTTTGGCAATGTATTCCAGTATAGGTATATCGGAGCCTGTAAAAATTACAACTCTAAGTACATCGGAAGCAGAATGTGCAAGCAGCTGCCGATATTCCTCCGCCATATCTTCTTGTCCCATATTTTGAAGTATGACTGCGATATTAGACAGAGTGGTTCTATCTGTCTCACGAATTGTCAGCGCTTCTTCCAGAAAAGACAGAGCGGTTAGGAAAACACCGGCATTTGCATAAATAACAGCAAGCTGATTGAGCAGCTTCAATGGAGCAACAGTAAGCTGTTTATCGTTTTGCATAATATAAACAATCCCTATATAGGATATTTTACAGTCAATTAGGTATTGTAATTCCTCTTCTGTAACAGTATTGTTTTGAATTTTTTTCAGAATCATTACAAGAAGACGGAAATGTTTGATCAGAATATCCAATTCTTTTGAAAACTGCAGTAAAGTTGGAAATCCGGCGTCTTCTTCCATTCGGCATACATTGAGAATATGTTCAATAGTTTGTAATTCCTGATTAAAATCGGACATTTTAAGCAGCAAGTCAGGGCGTTTGTCCAAAGTACTGCAAAGATGGCTGTATGCTCCGGCAATATCGCCTTTTTTGATAAATTCTTTTATATTCTGTTTCAGGCAGATTGTTTCCGCTTTTTCCTGACATAGACCAAAGTTCGCCTCGTAATAGGAGAGATGGTTATGCTTAATCCAGACAATTAATAATTGCTCGGAAAGAAAGCCAAATACTCTTTTATGATAGTCGTCATAGCTGCTTACGTCTATTCGCTGTTCTAAAGTAAAAAAGATATCGAACAGCCATTCACAATAAGAAAAAAACAATTCTTTGGGCGCTGCAAACAGATTACCTACATAGCAGTGGTTATCGGATATTACTTCTTGAAATGTCGTATAATAATCAGGGTATAATTCTTTGATTACTTCACCCGTCATATCCAGATTACGAATATCGTGAGAGCGCCCATAGACAGTCCGATAGTCATATTCTCCGGATTGCGGCTTAGACACAATAACATCATATTGGGAAAATATATTCAGATAATCAGATTCTGTCATTAATTCTTCCCGTTCATTAAAAAAAAATCTGCGGTAATGACATAATCCCAGATAATCTGCGCATGTATAATTTTTCCATATCCAGTATAAACCGGTCAGTTCACTATAGTATGGGTTTTTATCGGAAATGTTTTCTCCGGTATCATCTCCAAGATAACCATAGTCATCGTGGAGGGCATGTCCAACCTGCAGTGGAAGATAAATTGAATTATCCGGAGGGGTAAAAGGTACATGGGTTATTGTGAAAATAGAAACAGACATAGGATTCCTCACTTTTGTCAGAAACATTTTACTTTTATATTTTTTTTTATTATACTATAAATAGTGAGAATTTACGATAGTGATTTGGAGTATGATGAATGAAGATTTTATATGTATATGGAATGGCGCAGACGAAGGATGTTGTATATAACCTGCGAAAAATAGGTTATCAGGTTAAGGAATATCATCTGGGAAATAATAATGACGTATTAAACGAAGAGGATATCAATAAATTAATAGATTATGCCGAAAAAAATTGTATCACGCATTTTATGTCAATTCATTTGATTTATAATGTTGCAGCTGCTGCTTATAAAAGCAATAGGAAATATGTCTCGATTATATGGGATGCGCCGTATATAAAAGCATATACGGTTTTTGGAAAGCTGGAAAACATCTGGTATTCCATATTTGATAAATTAGATTATGAGAGATTTCGAGCAGATGGGATTCCTCATATATTGTATCAGCCGCTTACCGTGAATCAGGATGATGTACATAAATGGAATGTGAAGAAGAAGCTGGGAGGAAAATATTTTAATGAAATCAGCTTCGTGGGAAGTCTTTACGGAAATAATCTGTATGATAAATACTTAAAAGAAATTCCGGCACCGTTGCAAGAATATTTTACGAGTATTTTGGAAGAAGCAGCATTTTGCTGGGACGGTGGGAACCATATTTATGGAAAGACGGCAAAAGAAATATTGGATTATATCAAATTGGTGAATCCGAACTTCCAATTGGACAATGTATTCGATATAGAAGATACCCGTTATTTTGAAACACAATACCTGATTAGGAAAATTGCTAATATTGAAAGAATCTGCACGTTAAATTTACTCAGTGAATCATTTCCGGTGACATTGTATACGTATAAGGACGATGATATTGTGAAGCAGCTTCCTAATGTGAAGGTGATGCCTCCGGTAGAACCCGGAGAAGCGAGTTCGATTGTTTTTGCGGGAAGTAAGATTAACTTAAATATATCTTTAAAAGGGATAGAAGGCGGAACACCTCAAAGAATTATGGATGTTTTGGGCGCCGGTGGTTTTGTACTGACAAATTATTGCTCGGAAACAGCGGAATTGTTTGAGGAAGATAAGGAAATTGTCATGTTCAGAACACCGGAGGAATTAATGGAGAAAGCGGCGTATTATCTCGCTCATGATAAAGAAAGAGAGTGTATTGCACGTGCAGGGTGCAGAAAGGTTCTTAGCTGCTACACCTATGAGAAGAAATTGAAAAAACTTATGGATTGGGTAGAAGAAGAGGAAAAGTAAATGAAAATTCTATATGTGCATGGAGATGTGAATAATGCGGCGGGAAATAATATCGTACAGGCATTGAGAAAAATAGGTTATGATGCGGAAGAATATCCTACTTTGCAATCGGTTCCAACATCGCAGTTAGAAGATGGCAGAGTAAAAGAGTTAGAAGCATATATTCAAGAGAATAATATTGATTTTTTAATATCCATTTATTTTATTATGAATGCTGCTTTAGCGTCCTATGAAATGAAAATCCGGTACATTTCTATTTTATGGGATGCTCCTTATACGTCTATTTACAATGTATTGGGAAGATTAGATAATGTATGGGTTTCGACATTTGATAAGATGGACTATGAGAAATTTTTGAAGAACGGAATTCAGCACGTTATATACCAACCCTTATCGGTTAATGAAACAGAATTGATGAAATGGAACCGTGAGATACAGGATACTTTACAGGGACAGTATATTCATGATATTAGCTTTATCGGCAGTCTGTATGATACAAATGCCTATGATGATTTTGCAGTCGGATTCCCCCCCAATATACAGCGCTATTTCAACAGCATTTTTGAAGAGGCTGCATTTAAGTGGGATGGCATTAACAGAATATATGGTAAGACGGATAAAGAAATGATTGCATATCTTCAATTAATCAATCCGGATTTTACTATTTCAAACAGGCAGGATATTGATGATACGATATATTTTGACGGATTATGTTTATCAAGAAAAGTTGCCAATATAGAAAGAATAGCAGTTTTAAATTTATTAGCGGAAAGCTATTCCGTTGCTTTATATACCGGCAGTCAGGAAGCTGCGAAAGAAAAACTGAAAAATGTTGTTTTGGGCCCTATGGTGGAATATGGACAAGCGACTTCGCTTGTTTATGCAGGAAGTAAAATAAATTTGAATATTACACTGAGAGGAATAGAGAGAGGAACACCGCAAAGGGTTATGGATATTATGGGAGCCGGAGGCTTTATGCTCTCATCATATAGTCCGGAAACAGCAGAATTGTTTGAAGAGGATAAGGAAATTGTGATGTTCAAAAACCCGGAGGAATTGATGGAGAAAGCGGGATATTACTTATCGCACGATGATGAGCGCAGGCAGATAGCGCAGGCTGGTTATGAAAAAGTGATAAGTTGTTATACTTATGAGAAGAAATTGAGAGAACTTATGGAGTGGATAGAGGAAGGCGTATAGTGGATGACGTGAAGATTTTATATGTGTATGGAAAGACTGATTCGAAAGATATTGTTTATACGGTAAGAAAACTGGGATATAAAGTAGATGAATATTTTGGAGAACAGAGTGATTTCCGATTAGTTGAGGAAGAGATTCAGGAACTGACTACATATATTCAGGAAAACGCAATTACTCATCTGCTGTCCATACATATGCTTTATAATCTTTTGGCTGCGGCAAATAGAACTGAAATAAAATATATTGCTATCTTATGGGATGCTCCATGCTTGCCGATGCTTACTGATTTGAGCAAATCAGATAATCTTTGGGTTTCAACATTCGATAAGCTGGATTATGAAAGATTTAAGGCAAATGGAGCAAAACATGTATTATATCAGCCGCTTGCAGTTGAAAAAGACAGTGTGGAGCGCTGGGATGTAAAACGGAAGCTAGGCGGAAACTATATTCATGATATTAGTTTTGTCGGCAGACTGTATGAATGGAATTTATATGATAAATATGTAAAAAGCATACCGTTAAATATGCAGGAGTATTTCACCAGTATTATGTATGAGGCTGCGTTTAAGTGGAATGGCGGCAATCAGATATATGGTACAGTGAATAAAGAAATTTTAGACTATATAAAAATGGTAAGTCCTGATTTCAGAGTAGAAAATCCTTATAAAGACAGGCTTGCAGATGAACGCTTTTTTGAAATGCGGTATTTGGTTGGAAAAATTGCTAATGTTGAAAGAATATGCTGTTTGAATTTATTGGCGGAACAGTGGGAAAACGTGGCATTTTATACAGATAGTAATATCGGAGATGCGTTTGCACATTCTGGGCTAAAGGTTATGCCGCCGGTAGAAGCCGGTGAGGCGCTTTCCATTATTTATGCAGGCAGTAAGATTAATCTGAATATTTCTTTAAGAGGAATTGAGAGAGGGACGCCGCTTAGAGTGTTTGATATTATGGGTGCGGGCGGCTTTATGTTGACGAGTTACTGTCCGGAAACTGCAGAGTTATTTGAAGAAGATAAAGAGATTGTTATGTTTAGGTCGCCGGAAGAATTAATGGAAAAAGCAGCATATTACCTTGCCCATGATGGAGAAAGAGAGCAAATTGCCCATGCCGGGTGTAAGAAAGTACTGAACTGCTATACATATGAGAAGAAGTTAAAGCAGCTTATGGAGTGGGTAGAAGAAGGAGAAAGATGAATAGATGAAGAAAGTCAGTGTAGTAGTTCCTTGTTATAATGCAGCAAAATATTTGGATAAATGTATACAGCAGCTTTTGCATCAGACAATCGGTATGGAGAATATGGAAATTATTCTGGTCAATGATGCGTCTACAGATGAAGGTAAGACATGGGAACTGATCACAGGATATGAGCAGAAATATCCGGAGACTATTATGGTAATTAATTTAGAGCAGAATCTTCGGCAAGGCGGAGCAAGAAATGTAGGAGTTTCTTACGCGAGTGGAGAGTATCTTATTTTTTGTGATGCAGATGACTGGTTGTTGGAAGAAGCACTGGATCATTGTTATCAGGCAGCGAAAGAATATGATGCAGATGTAGTTGAGTTTCGGGGAAAGAATGTGAGAGAGAGGGAAGCTCGTGTACCATTAGAGAAAGGAATAAAAAGCCGGTTGATAGAACTTGATGCGGAGGAAAAAAGAAAGGCATTTCTTATGAATGTGACCAATGAATTTTCTAATGGTTCTCAGGTTAAGCTATATAGACTATCTTTGATTCAGGAAAATCATATTGTATTTGCAGAACATTTAATTTGCGAGGAACCATCTTTTGTAGTACCGTTGCGTTTATATGAGAAAAAGCATTATTTTCTGGACGAGCAGCTTTATGTTTGGTATTTGGCAGCAGGAAGCACTATGCGAAGTGATTGGGAAAGAGAGCATAAGTGGGATAATCCGCAGGTATGGATGATTCTTATGGAAGATTTGGAAAAAAGAGGTCTTTTACAGAAATATTATCAGGAACTGGAATATTTATTTTTTCATTGGGGATTGGGACTAAGTCTTAGAATGCCTCTTAGAAAAGGCTGTGCTATATCGAAAGAAGAATTACAGTTTTTGGTCAATATGACATTGCGGTTTTTTCCTGATATTAGGGAAAATCAATATATGAAACGTGATGAGGGACCGCAAAGCGGAGATTGTATATTGCTGCAATTGTTGGATATGGAGTTTACAGATGAAAGTGTACAAGTTGCGAATGAGGTTTTGAAGCAATGCATATGAGGTATTAAGTGGGTAAGAGGAGGAGTGGATAGATATGAAAAAGGTTAGTGTAGTGGTTCCTTGCTATAATGCATCTATGTATTTGGATAAATGTATACAGCAGTTGCTTCATCAGACGATAGGGTTAGAAAATATAGAAATTATTCTTGTAAATGATGCTTCTACAGATGATGGAGCGACTTGGAAGATAATTGCGGAATACGAGCAAAAATATCCGGATACCATTATGGCAATTAATTTAGAGCAGAATCTTCGACAGGGTGGGGCGAGAAATGTAGGAGTTTCTTACGCAAGTGGTGAGTATCTCATTTTTTGCGATGCAGATGACTGGTTGTTAGAAGAAACGTTAGAGCGCTGTTATTGTACTGCTAAAAAGTATGATGTGGATGTAGTTGAATTTTTAATAAAAAATGTAAAGGAACGGGAAGTTTCTGTATTGACAGAGAATGGTGGAAAAGATCAGTTAATTGAAATAGATACGGAAGAGAAAAAGAAAACCTTTATTATGAATGTGTCAGATAGATTTTCTTATGGTTCACAGGCCAAAATGTACAGATTATCTTTACTTAAGGAAAACCATATTATATTTGCAGAACATCTAATTTTTGAGGAGCCTTCTTTTGCTGTGCCGGTACGTTTATATGAGAAAAAACATTATTTTTTGGACGAGCAGCTATATATTTGCTATCTTTCAGAAGGAAGTACGACATGGAGTGACTGGGAAAGAGAGCATAAATGGGATAATCCGCAGGTATGGATGATTCTCATGGAAGATTTGGAAAAAAGAGGTCTTTTACAAAAATATTATCAGGAATTAGAGTATGTATTTTTCCGATGGGGATTGGGGCTGAGCATTAGAATGCCGCTCAGAAAAGGCTGTGTTATAACAAAAGAAGAATTTCAGTTTCTGATAGATATGACACTGAAACTCTTTCCTGATATCAAACAGAACAAATACATAAAGCATGATGGCGACTTGGGAAGCAGAGACCGCTTGCTGTTACAATTACTCAGTATGGAGATTACGGATGAGAGTGCTGAGATTGCTAATGAGGTCTTATGTTATACTTAGGTGTAAAGCGATAGGAATGGATGATTGCGGAGAAAAAGGAAATGAGAATTTTATATGTATATGGAATGGCACAGACTAGGGATATTGTTGATACATTAAAAAAAATGGGTTATCAGGTAGAAGAGTATCCGGATGTACAGGAAAATTCCCTCTTAAATGACGAACAAATTGCGAAAATAATGGATTATATACAGAAACATGAAATTACGCATATTATGTCGGTTCATTTAATTTATAATCTTGCCCTGGCAGCATATAAGACAAATATTAAATATGTTTCAATTATATGGGATGCACCCTATATCAAACTGTATTCTCCATTTGGGAAGCTGGATAATTGCTGGTTTTCCGTGTTTGATAAACTGGATGGGCAAAGATTTCTAAGTGCTGGTATTCCACATATCTTATATCAGCCGTTGTCCGTCAATGCAGATGATGTGGCTGTTTGGAGTAGACATATCAGAAAGAAACTGGCAGGAAGAAAATATATTCACGATGTTTGTTTCGTGGGGAATTTATATGAAGATAATTTTTATGATAAAGATCTGCAGAATATGCCATCTGTGATACAGGATTTCTTTACCAGTATTTTTGAAGAAGCAGCATTTCGGTGGGATGGGGTAAACCGTATTTATGGAAAGACAGGACCGGAAATCTTGAATTACATGAAATTAGTCAAACCAGATTTCCAGCTTGAAAATAATCTGGATATCGATGATGTACAGTTCTTTGAAAGACTGTGGTTAGTCAGGAAAGTTGCCAATATAGAAAGAACAGCTATTTTAAATACTCTGGCTGAAGGGTATGAGGTAGTGCTTTATACTTCCAGTCAGGTGGATAGAAAAACATTGGGAAAAGTTAGGGTGAAACCTGCCGTAATGTCGGGAAAAGATGCCGCAGTCGTTTATGCAGGAAGTAAAATTAATTTGAATATCTCATTGAAAGGGATTGAGGGCGGAACGCCTCAGAGAATTATGGATATAATGGGGGCAGGCGGCTTTATCTTAACGAATTATTGTGTTGAAACGGCTGAACTGTTTGAAGAAGATAAAGAAATTGTGATGTTTAAGACACCGGAAGAACTGATTGAGAAAATAGATTACTATCTGTTACATGATGCGGAAAGAGAGCAAATTGCAAAAGCCGGTCATGATAAAGTATTAAAGCATTATACTTATGATAAGAAATTGAAACAGTTATTAGAGTGGGTGGAGGGCATACATGATTAAAATATTATATGTGCATACTCATACGCCGACTAGAGCGGTTGCAGAAGCCCTAAATAGGGCAGGATATGAAGTTATCATGTATCCGAAAAAGGAAAATGGGATATTCCTGCAAGATGAAATCATAGAGGAAATTGTAAGCTATATTCAGGAGAATCATATTACCCATATGGTTTCTATATCTTTAATATATAACTTGGCGATGGCAGCCTATAAGGCACAGATTAAATATCTATGCCTGCAATGGGATGCACCCTCTTATAATTTATATTCTCCTTTTGGACGGATGGATAACTGTTATTTTACAGTTTTTGATAAAGTGGATTATGAAAGACTTGTGGGGAAGGCTGTTCCACATGTTCTATACCAGCCATTATCTATTGATATCAACGCAGCTGCATGGTGGAACGCCAGAAAAAAGAATTACTTGCATGATATAAGTTTTGTCGGCAGCCTTTATGATGATAATTTATATGATAATTATATGCAGAATATACCGGAAGCTTTGCAACAGTATTTTAATAGTATTTTTGATGAAGCAGCCTTCCGATGGGATGGAGTAAACCGGATTTATGGAAAAACCGGCAAAGATGTTCTTGCATATATCAAAGCGTCATGTCCGGGTTTTGAGTTGATTAATCCCTTTGACATAGATGATATTCAGTATTTTGAAGCATATTATCTGGCTAGAAAATTAGCAAATATTGAAAGAATATGTATTCTGAATTTATTGGCAGAAGAGCATGAAGTGACGTTCTATACAGGAAGTAAAAAGGCTATATCAAAGCTGCAAAATGTGAAAGTTATGCCCTTTGTGAATGACAGAACAGAGGCTCCTGCTGTTTTTAATGGAAGTAAGATTAATCTGAATATTACTTTGAAGAGCATAGAAGGCGGAACACCGCAAAGAGTTATGGATATTATGGAGTCAGGCGGATTTGTTTTGACCACTTATTGTCCGGAGACGGCTGAATTATTTGAAGAAGATAAAGAAATTGTGATGTTTAAGACACCGGAAGAATTAATGGATAAAGTAGATTATTATCTGGTTCATGATGAGGAACGTCAAAAGATAGCTGCAGCAGGACATGCGAAAGTATTGCGATGCTATACGTGGGATATAAAAATGAGAGAGTTTATGAAGTGGGTAGAGGAACAATGATAGAACTGCCTTTGGACAAAGAATCCATTAATATATTGTTATCAGAAAAAAGATATGATGAAATTAAAAAATCTCTTCTTGCACAAAAAGAAATAACGCAGCAGGATAATGATTTGTCTACACTTTGCTATTTATGTACAATTTATGAAAAAGAAAAAAAGGCGGGACAAGTTACTGTTTTTTCTAAAGTTTCTAATGTGGATGAACTGTTAGAACGATATGCACGGTTAAAATTTTATTTGCGGAGAATCGATTTTGATGTAATTAGTAAAAATGAGATGGAAGATTTCTACCGTTTTTTTGCGGCAGAGCAAATATCGTCCTATGAATTGCTGACGGTTATTGAATTTAGTGTATTTCATAAAGAAAAAGTATTGCAGATTGTTAAAGGGGAAAGACCTCTTAAAGCAGAAAATGAAAATAACGAAGGAAAATTTTTCAAACCGGAAGCAATATCCGATGAAAATACAATTTGTTTTATTCTTTGCACCAATGACAGGTTATATGCGGAAGAATGCCTTTACTATATTCATCATCTGCACATTCCGGATGGGTATCAAATCGATGTCCTGACAGTGGAAGAAGCAGAGTCAATGACAGCGGGATATAACGAGGCGATGCGGTATTCTAAAGCCAAGTATAAAGTATATTTGCATCATGATACATATTTAATTTATCGGAATTTCATACATGACATCTTAAATATTTTTCAGTCTGACAGTCAAATAGGGATGATTGGTGTCATTGGGGCACCGAAAATTCCTGAAAACGGAATTATGTGGGATGCCAAACGATATGGTATGATATATGAGCAGCATATTTATGAAACTGTTATGCTGTCTAATAAATGCAGCCAGCCGTTAGAGGAAGTAGAGGCAGTGGACGGATTGCTTATGATTACCCAGTATGATATTCCGTGGCGGGAAGATTTATTTGACAAATGGGATTTTTATGACTGTTCACAGAGCATGGAATTTATAAGGCACGGATATAAAGTGGTGGTTCCTGAAATGGAAGAGCCTTGGTGTGTTCATGATTGTGGATTTTTGAATTTGGAAAATTATGATGAAGAAAGAGAAAAGTTCGTGAAAGAATATCTAATTTGATATGAAAGGATTAAAGCGGAAAATGAAAAAGGTAAGTGTTGTTGTTCCTTGTTATAATGTCTCAGCTTATCTGGGGCGCTGTGTGGAGTCTTTAGTGAAACAGACAATAGGAATAGAGAATATAGAGATTATCCTTGTTGATGATGCTTCGACGGATGATGGTGCGACATGGGAAGTAATTATGAAGTATGAAGAAGAATATCCGAATACTATTATAGCGATACCGTTAGAGCAAAACATGAGGCAGGGAGGAGCGAGAAATATAGGTATTACTTATGCAAGCGGCGAATATCTAATGTTTGTGGATTCGGATGATTGGCTGGCATTAGAGGCAATGGAGCATGCATATCAAAGGGCAAAGGAATATGATGTTGATGTAGTGGAATATCGAATGGAAAAAGTTACTGATGATACAGATTTTTCCTTGCTATCCCCGACAGAGGGCAGTGGAAGCTATTTATTAGAACTTGATAAGGATGAAAGGAGAAAGGCATACTTAATAACGGATAATGAGGGGGTACCTAACTGTTGTACGCAGAAATTGTATCGTTTGAGTATGATAAAGGATAAGCATATTCAGTTTGCGGAATATCTGATATATGAGGAAGTATTGTTCACAATACCGGTGCGGTTGTATGAAGAAAGACATTATTTTTTGGATGAAGTGCTTTATTTTTATTATATGTCGCCCGGCAGTACTATGCGAGGGGTATGGGATGCACCCAGGCTGGATAATGTACTTGTATGGATACATTTAGTTAAGGATTTGGAAAAACGAGGTTTTCTACAGCGATACCAGGAGGAAATTGCGTATTTGTTTTTCTGTTGGGGGTATGTGCTTACGATGGTAATGGTTATACGAAGAGGATATGCTTTGACAGTGGATGTCTTGGAGTTCTTTGTAAATACGATGCTGCGGTATTTTCCTGATATTCGTAAGAATCCGTATCTTTTAAAGGAAACTGATGGTTTCAGGAAATTATTAAGAGAAATTTTTAATATGGAAATTTCAAGCGATAGTATTCTGGTAATCAATCAAAATCTGGCTGATTATTTAGCATCGGCAAGTAAAGGTGAACCGGTAGAAAATGTTCAATTAAAAGATATTTTTACGCTTCATGAATTACTAAACGAGTTATTTAGAACCGGAATGTCCGATGAAATTATAGAGTTATTACGTTCAAGCAAGCGGCTTGCCAATGATAACCTTCAGGCCCTTTATTATCTGATTCCCGTTTGCGAACAGGAAAAGGCTGAAGGTCAGCGTACACTTTTTGAAAAAGTGACAAGTATGGATGCTTTGATAGAACGATATACGAAATTGAGATTCTATTTTCGAAGAATT
Source organism: uncultured Lachnospiraceae bacterium (assembly GCA_947175285.1). Next base: position 2,837 of record CAMWMM010000036.1, on the reverse strand, counting down.
GATTTGGATATTATGGATGGTAATGAGGAAGAATTTTATCAGTTTTTGAAGCAGAATCAGGTATCGGGCTATGAATTGTTCATAGTTTTACATCACAGTGCTATACATAGAGAGAAAGTAGTACAGATCGTTAAGGAAAAACTGGTGAAAGGGGAGATAGAACTATGAATGAGAAAGAGATTTGTTTTATTATTTGCAGTAATAATCGGCTATATGCAGAAGAATGTGTTTATTATATAAAGCATTTAAAAGTTCCGCAAGGTTATCAGATAAACGTTCTTGTGATGGAAGGTGCAAAATCTATGGCAGCAGGCTATAATGAAGCAATGCATTCTTCTAAAGCAAAGTATAAAGTATATCTGCACCAAGATACCTTTATTGTTAATTTTAATTTTATTCAGGATTTTCTGGATATTTTTCAGAGTGATAAGCAAATTGGAATGATTGGGATGGTAGGAACGTCAAAGCTTTCTGATGACGGGATTATGTGGGAGAGTGAAAGATGTGGTGCAATATATGGATGGAGTATTCATAGCATAGGTATATTTCGTGCAGGGGAAGATCGGTTAACAGAGGTGGAGGCGATAGATGGTCTGATGATGATTACCCAGTATGATATTCCGTGGCGGGAGGATTTGTTTAAAAAATGGGATTTTTATGATTGCTCGCAGAGCCAGGAATTTATAAGGCGTGGATATAAAGTGGTTGTTCCCAAGATGGAGGATCCATGGTGTCTGCATGATAATGCTATATCAAGTCTTGTAGTTTATGATGAAGAACGTGAGAAGTTTATGAACGAATATCGTATGAATAAGGAAGGCAGTTATGTATAAAGCTACTATAATTTTAACAACACATAATCGAAAAGATACTTTAGAGAAAACTGTAAAATGTCTTGAAAACATGGATGGTGTTTCGAACATTATCATATTGGATAATGGTTCACAGGATGCCACTAAAGAATGGCTTGCAGAGCAGACGTATGAATATATATATTTTGATGAAGGTACCCAAGGGTATGGGCAAATTTGGAATGCAGCTTTAGAAAATTTTGAAACAGAAGATTATGTTGTTTTCTTAGAAGCAGGGGTATATCCGGAAAAAGATGTGATTAAACATCTAATAGAGGCATTAAGTTCAACTGAGGTGGGAATTGCCAGTCCGGTTTTAAATCAAAATGAGTGCAAAGATTTCGGAAGGGTAATATGTGATAAAACACTTGCCACAGAATGGAAAATATGGGCTGTGAGGAAGGAAGTTTTGAATAAGAATGGATATTTTCAGGAGAATCTTAAATGCCCAGAGAATGTTCTTCTGGATTATGGATTAAGGTTAATCAAAAATGATTTTTACCAACAGCGCTTGCATGTATGTGTCAATGAGAACCTTCATTCCTGTAATGAAATATATACAGAAACAACACAATGGGATGAAGAAGATTTAGCATTGTTAAAGAGTATATGGGGAATCAATTATATTGGATTAGAACCTAATCCGCTTTTGACGGATGGTATTCAGGAAGAAAAAGAAAAGACATTCAATGTTTTAGAGATTGGATGTAATTTGGGAGTGACACTGTTTGAAATTCAAAGTCAATATCCAAATTGCAAAACATATGGATTGGAGATTAATGAGGCAGCAGTAGATGTTGCAAAACATATTGCAGATGTGAGGTTTGGAGATATAGATGATTTGAAAGTTCCATTTACCGAAAAATTTGATTATATTATTTTGGGTGATGTGTTAGAGCATTTACGGCATCCTAAAGAAGTAGTCCAAATGTGCCGTAATTTATTGAATGAGAATGGTTATATTATTGCAAGCATACCTAATATTATGCATATATCGGTTATGGAAGAGCTTATTAACGGAAGGTTTATTTATGAAGACGTTGGACTGTTGGATAAGACGCATATTCATTTCTTCACATATTATGAAATATTGCAGTTGCTCATGGAAACAAATTACCGGATAATAGATATGAAGATAAGCAGGATAGAAATTTCTGACGAGCAAAAAGAATTGGAAAAGAAACTGCTTGCCTTATCTGAACAGACGGAAGCGTTGATGTATGAAGCTTTTCAATATATTGTAAAAGCACAGAAAATATAGCAAGAGAAAAAGGCATGGAAAAAAGTAGGAACATTTTAATTATAGGTTATGAAAAAGATATTGATTTAGTCCGGCGCTCATTGAAAAGTGATGATAAAGTGACACAACATATTCTTGGAAATTGGTTAACGGATGCTGCTGTTTTTGATTTGCAAACATTGATTTCTTATGATTGTATTGTGATTGCTATAAATGACAGACTTCGCTCAAGGGATTTGCGTTGCTTGCTGGAAACGATTCTGCAAAGTGAAAGTAGAATAATTGTTGATTTTTATCTCATGTATTATGCGGTGATACCAGCGATGGTAGTAGACAGAATAATGAAAAATCCTTTTAAAACACAGTATGATGGAATGATTTTAGGAATTTCTCATGCGGAAGTCGGTATTTTGCCGCAGGCTTTAAATGGAACTTTCTGCAATTTAGCTATGGGCTCTCAGGATATTTACTATAATATGAAGACTCTGGAATATTGCTTCAATAATTGCAAAAACAAGATTCAAAATCTCCAATATCTTATTTTTGATATGTTTGATTATACTTATTTTAATTATGATGTTTCTCTCGGTAAAAATGCAAAATTTTTCTATTCGCATAGCGGTTTTGTGCTGGATGGCCATAATTTTGAGAATAACAAATCTTTTGATTACACTTTTGATGATTTAGTAAATGCTTTATTTATGCAGCGATATAGTGATATAAATGATTCGCAACTGGTTGTATGG
>CAMWMM010000035.1 GCA_947175285.1 uncultured Lachnospiraceae bacterium | reverse complement strand
AAAAATACCAAGACTGCCTTTCGATAAGTTTATTACGGCAAAACGTACTCTGACTACGCAGATGAAAGCAACCGGAGAGGTTATGAGTATCGGCAATAACTTTGAGGGCGCATTAATGAAAGCGATTCGCTCTTTAGAGCAGCATGTAGACTGCCTGCGAAGCTATGACTTCTCGGAATTGTCTAAAGAAGAACTGATAGAGCGGATGAAGATTGTGGACGACCAGAGAATTTATATCATCGCCGAAGCCATCAGAAAAGGCATTGACTATGATACCATTCATGACATTACGATGGTGGACGTCTGGTTCATTGACAAGATAGCGATTTTGACAGAGATGGAGGAAGCTCTTGAGAAAGGACCTCTTACGGTAGAACTGTTAAAAGAGGCTAAAAGATTGGAATTTCCGGATAACGTTATTGCAAGACTGACCGGAAAAACAGAAGATGAGATTAAGAAAATGCGCTATGAAAACGGCATCATAGCGGCATTTAAGATGGTAGATACCTGTGCGGCGGAATTTGCGGCAAGCACCCCTTATTACTATTCCGTATTCGGTTCCGAAACGGAAGCGGAGGAAACTCATCCGAAGAAAAAGGTACTGGTGCTTGGTTCCGGTCCGATTCGTATCGGTCAGGGTATCGAGTTTGACTATTGCTCTGTTCATGCAACATGGGCGTTTGCCAAAGAGGGCTACGAGACAATTATCATTAATAACAATCCGGAGACAGTCAGCACCGACTTTGATATTGCAGACAAGCTGTATTTTGAGCCGTTGACGCCGGAAGATGTGGAGAATATTGTCAATGTTGAAAAACCTGACGGTGCGGTAGTACAGTTCGGCGGACAGACGGCTATTAAGCTGACGGAAAGCCTGATGAAAATGGGCGTACCGATTTTCGGAACTAAGGCAGAGGACGTCGACGCAGCAGAGGACAGAGAACTTTTTGATAAAATTCTGGAAGAAACGGAAATTCCAAGAGCGGCAGGCGGCACTGTTTATACGGCTAAAGAGGCGAAAGAAGTGGCAAACAGACTGGGTTATCCTGTTTTAGTCCGTCCTTCTTATGTGCTTGGAGGTCAGGGAATGCAGATTGCGATTTCCGACAAAGAAATCGAGGAGTTTATGGCAGTTATCAACCGCTATGAACAAGACCATCCGATTCTGGTCGATAAATATTTACAGGGAAAAGAGTTGGAAGTTGATGCAGTATGCGACGGTACGGATATCCTGATTCCGGGTATCATGGAGCATATTGAGAGAACAGGCGTCCATTCCGGCGACAGTATTTCCGTTTATCCGGCGTTTACTGTCAGTGAGAAAGTCAAGGAAACGATTGCGGAATATTCCAGAAGGCTTGCTAAGGCATTACATGTTATCGGACTTATCAATATCCAGTTTATTGCGGTAAACGACGAGGTATATGTGATTGAAGTCAACCCGCGTTCTTCCCGTACCGTTCCTTATATCAGTAAAGTAACGGGTATTCCGATTGTGGATTTGGCAACTCAGGTTATTATCGGGAAAAAGATTCGTGACCTTGGCTATGAACCGGGCTTACAGCCTGCAGCAGACTATTATGCGATTAAGATGCCGGTATTCTCCTTTGAGAAAATCCGCGGCGCGGAAATCAGTTTAGGACCTGAAATGAAATCAACCGGGGAGTGCCTTGGTATTGCGAAAACATTCAATGAAGCTCTTTATAAAGCATTTCTTGGTGCAGGGATTAATCTGCCGAAGTATAGACAAATGATTATTACGGTAAAAGATGCGGATAAAGGAGAAGCTATTGAAGTGGCGCGCCGGTTTGAAAAACTCGGATATACCATTTATGCAACAAGAAGTACGGCGGCAGTATTGCAGGATGCCGGTATCAAAGCAAGAAAAGTCAATAAGATTCATCAGGAATCGCCAACTGTCATAGATTTAATTTTAGGACATAAAATTGACCTTGTTATCGACACACCGACGCAGGGGCGCGATAAGAGCAGAGACGGTTTCTTAATCAGAAGAACAGCGATTGAAACAGGAATCTACTGTATCACGGCAATGGATACGGCGGCTGCGCTCGTATCAAGTCTTGAAAATGCGGCTACGCAGGGAGAAATGAATCTGATTGATATTGCAACGATTGCAAAAAGGGCATAGGTGTAGTGATGATGTGTAAACATATACCCGGTACATTTTTTTCTAAAATGAAAATATGTGCGGTAATGGCGGTGCTGCCGTTAATGCTGTCCGGATGCGGTAGTAATAGTGGTGATGATGTAGGTACGGTTGATATTGGGGACGGACAGGAAATACTTACAGAAGAAAAAGAAGAGACGTCTATTCCGGAAAGTTCATGGACAAATCCTGCGGTTTTAGAAGCGGATGAACAGGAGATAGCAGTACGGGATGGCAGCCTGTTGTACGGCAATCTGCGGATAGAACTTCGTGAGGGCATTGAAGCGGAAGTCCTGCAGGCGGAAGAATATGGTAATTTCTTTGCAGAGTGGGAAGACGGAACGGTTGTAGCGTTGCCGGGAGCGGAAGAATATTATAAAAGGCAGGGAGAATTTGCACCTGACGATTTGCCTCTGCCTGCCAGAATCAGACTCATGCACTATCGGGCGGAATATGAGAATGAAGAGGCGCTTATCAGTGCATTGTTTTCTCTAATTCCGGATGCGCTGGGAGAGCGCATTTATGCAGAGGATGGGAAATGTGAGTATGCTTACCAAATGTGGCAGGATGAGGCTGAGCATCAGTGTCAGTATTTTATTTTCGTACAAGGAAAAGATGTTTATCTGATGGAAGAAATTCAGGGAACAGGTATGCACTGGGGCGGTCATTTTACTGTGGATAGTCTGCTGTCAGATAATGTTTTATCATGGCAGGATTCCGGGGAGGTTATTTGTCCGGTTCGTACGGAAGAAGTTTTGCAGAACCCAAATGATAAAGAAGAGAATGAGTATGATGCAGCGCGAACTCTTGAAACAAAGATAATCCCGGAACCTCAGTACATCCCGCAGGAACTTTTGGATGAACTTGCCGGTGCGGTATTACAGGGAACAGAGACAGAGGCAGAAAAAGTAAGTGAAATGTGCATTGGTAGGGAAGTTTCGAGAGAGGATATGCTTTTGTTTGCTGAAAGAAGCAGAGATATTTTCATACAGATGGTTGATTGTGACTGGTGGACGCCGATGGAAGCGGACTGTGACAATGATGGTATTGAGGATATTATTTTACAGCTATATAACTGCGGTTCGGCAGGAAATCTGGATTATGTTTTTTTCAAGGGGCAGCCTGACGGCACTTATGTCAGGACAAGTGAGTTTAGCGCATTTGAGGAAGGGTTTGCGGTTATTTCTTATCAGGGGAAAAATTATCTGTGCCGGATGCCCTTTGATTTTGACAGACGCGTAAACTATGGATTTACGCTGATTGCTTATGAGGATGGCGAAAGGGTGGAAGAAGTTTCACTTACACTGGTTCCGGAGGATTATGATGTGCGGATAATAAGCGATATGGGAGAAAATACGGCGAAAGATATGTCTCATGATTACAGCCGTTTGGCAGCTGATATTGCAGAAAACTGCTTTACGACAGAAGCGCAGTTGGCGAATTTTGAGACAGTTATCGGCAGTGCGGAGCAGGTAATTGATATGACGGATGACAAAGGGAATTTCTGCTGTGATTTGGATAACGACGGAGAAACGGAGCTTTATGAGAAACATATCTGGAGATCTCATCACAGGCTGAGCGCCCAACTTGTTTTTACTTGTGAGGATGAAACGGATGCGGGCATTTTACTTTTACAGGAGAAAATGGCAGAAGAGGGAAGACCTCTGATGATGTGGGTAGAATCCTTTTCAGGGGAGAATATTATCAACGTATTTTATCGGACAGGACAGGAAGATTTTAAGATTGCAGGTTTCTTATTAGAAGAAAACGATTGCCAGAAAGTATATGAGGTAACGGCTGATGCGCGTTATGAGGTAAAACAGTCCTGTCAGGCGCTATTTGGTAATTAAACGCGGAAACCAGACAGGCAGGAAAGGAAATTCGGACTGTGAATGCAGTTAGAAATTATCAGAAAGAACTGGATAAGATAATAGAGAAGATTGCAGGTAAAGCACCGAGACTTTTTCTGCATAGCTGCTGTGCGCCATGTTCAAGCTATGTACTGGAATATCTGAGGCAGTATTTCCGTATCACGGTTTTTTACTATAATCCCAATATTACGGAGGATGCGGAGTACCGCAAGCGAGTGGAAGAACAGAAGAGGCTGATAGCTGCTTATAATAAAAAATACGGATGTATAGATTTTGCGGATATACAGATGGAGCAACGGCAAGAGCATCCGCATGGGTATCCGATTGAAATTATAGAAGGGGATTATGAACCGGAATGCTTTTTTGAGATGGCAAAGGGACTGGAAGATTGTCCGGAAGGCGGAGAACGCTGCTTTGCCTGCTATGAATTAAGACTTCGGGAAACGGCGAAGCGGGCTTCTGCAGGAGCGTATGATTATTTTACAACAACGCTGACTATCAGTCCGCTTAAGAATGCTGTGAAGTTAAATGAAATCGGGGAGCGGCTGGCAGAAGAATATTATGTAAACTGGTTGCCGTCGGATTTTAAGAAACGCGGAGGGTATCAGCGCTCGATTGAATTATCGAAAGAGTATGATTTGTACAGACAGGATTATTGCGGGTGTGTGTATTCGCGAAAGCAGCGGCTGGATTAACTATTGAGTTACTGATGTGAAAATAGTATAATAGGACAGAGTTTATTTGACAAAAAGGAATGGTTTAATATGAAAAAATTTTTAGATTTGATTTCGGAAGAAATGAAAAAAGCATTTGAAGCAGCAGGATATCAGGCAGATTTGGGGAAAGTGACGTTATCTAACAGACCCGATTTGTGCGAGTTTCAATGTAACGGTGCGATGGCGGGCGCGAAGCAATACCATAAAGCGCCGATTATGATTGCGAATGAAGTAGCGGAAAAATTGCAGGGCAGTGAAGTCTTTTCACAGGCGGAAGCAGTCAACCCGGGATTCCTGAATCTGAAAGTGACAGAGAAGTTCGTAAAAGAGTATTTACAGGAAATGAGTCAAAGTGAGAAATTCGGATTGCAGATGCCGGAGCATCCAAAGATGATTATTGTAGACTACGGCGGCGCCAATGTTGCAAAACCGCTTCATGTAGGGCATTTGCGTACGGCAATTATCGGTGAGAGCATCAAGCGGATTTGCCGCTATGCAGGGCATGATGTCATTGGAGATGTCCATCTGGGGGATTGGGGTCTACAGATGGGACTTGTTATCACGGAATTAAAAAAACGACAGCCGGAACTTGTCTATTTTGATGATAGCTATAAGGGAGAATACCCGAAAGAAGCGCCTTTTACCATAACGGAACTGGAGGAAATCTATCCGACGGCAAGCGCTAAATCCAAAGAAGATGCGCAGTACAAAGCAGAAGCAATGGAAGCAACCTACAAGCTGCAGACCGGCGTACCCGGATTCAGGGCACTCTGGCAGCATATTATGAATGTGTCAATAGAGGATTTGAAGAAAAACTATGGGAACCTGAATGTGGAGTTTGACCTTTGGAAAGGGGAGTCCGATGTTCAGGAACTGATTCCGGGCATGGTCGAGGAAATGAAAAAAGGCGGCTATGCGTATGAGAGTGAGGGTGCGCTGGTAGTAGACGTAAAAGAAGAGACGGATACGAAAGAAGTGCCGCCCTGCATGATTTTAAAATCAGACGGAGCTTCTTTATACAATACAACGGATTTGGCAACTATTATGGACCGTATGGATAAGTATCAGCCGGATAAATTGATTTATCTGACCGATAAACGTCAGGCGTTGTATTTTGAACAGGTATTCCGCTGCGCAAGAAAGACCGGACTGGTAAAACCGGAGACGGAACTGCTTCATATCGGAATCGGAACCATGAACGGCAAGGATGGAAAACCTTTTAAAACAAGGGATGGCGGCGTTATGCGTCTTGAACACCTCATTCGTGAGATTAATGAAGAGATGTACCGCAAAATTGCAGATAATAAATCCATGGGTGAAACGGAAGCAAAGGAGATTTCAGGAGTTGTGGCTCTTTCTGCGGTCAAATACGGCGATTTGTCCAATCAGGCGCTGAAAGACTACATTTTTGATATTGACAGATTTACTTCTTTTGAGGGAGATACCGGTCCGTATATTTTATATACGATTGTCAGAATTAAGTCGATTTTAAATAAATACAAGGAGCAGAGCTGCGTAGCAGGCAGTGCCGGTGCGGTTGGTGATGCCGGCAAAAGGGATAGTATTTTGCTGCGAGAGGCGGTCAGTGAAGCGGAAAAGAGTCTCATGCTTGAGATTGCGAAGTTTAATGCGATGATGGAGAGCGCTTATGAGGAAGTTGCCCCTCATAAAATCTGTGCTTATATTTACGATTTAGCGAATGCGTTTAACCATTTCTACCATGAAACGAAGATTTTGACGGAAGAAGATAAAGTAAAACAGTCCGGTTGGATAGCATTACTTATGTTAACCAGAGATGTGTTGAAAACATGTATTGATTTGCTTGGGTTCTCGGCGCCGGAGAGGATGTAGGTTGAAAGGGGAGTTGCTTTAATGAATTACCTTGCGATTGATTTATTGTATGATTTTCAGTGTATTGCGGATGCTTGTCCCAACACTTGCTGTGTTGGATGGGTTATTTCGATTGACGAAGAAACACATCAGAAGATGGTGGAAAATGAGGATAGATTGGGTGTTGCAGCAGACGACTGGCTGGAAAAAAAGGAAAAAGGCAGCCTGGTAAAAATGGATAATGGGAGATGTCCCATGCTCAATGAAAAAAACTTATGTAATGTTGTTTTAATACTTGGTCCAGAGTATTTAAGTAACACCTGCACTTGTTATCCCCGCGTTATGTCTCAATATGGCAGTGTTATAGAGGGGCATTTTAAGGTGTCTTGTCCTGAGATAATTCGTGAACTCATGGAAAAAACAAATGTACAATTTGAACTTAACGAAGATGAACGCCCTGCTTCGCCATATTCACATACGAAATTGTATTTATATGAATCTGCCGTTCGAAACAGCATTATAAGTATCCTTCAACGTTCTTTAGATATTTCTTTATGTACACGATTATTTGTTTCTTACAATATTTTGGATGAAGCGATTCGGCACTACAAGGAAAAACAGTTCGATTTTAATATGTTACGAAAAGATATTGAAGAATGCATGCAGGAAGAAGTGTTGCTTTCGATGAATGCGAATATGCATGGAATAATACAGGAAAGGGAGCAATATAGTTTTTTACAGCAGTTTCAAATGGTATTGTTAGATTTTTCTGGGCAGGAACGTTTCAAGAAAATGGTTCAACAGGTAAATGCATATTTTTTACGAAATGATTTTGAACAGTATTTGGCAGATATGCATCGATTTAGAGTTTGTTTGCGTCAATACGATAACTTTTATATCAACTACTGGGTGTGTCGTATATTCTCAGAGATTATTGTAATTCCTGCCTATGAAAAGGCAAGGGATGAATTCATATATATTACTGCTGAGTTCTGTTTGTTTCAAATTGTTGCTTTTGTTTTATATGTTAATAATGGTACTTTAGATAGAGAGGAATATATTTATGCCATATCCTGCGTCAGCAGACGGATGGAGCATAATAGCAATTTCCATGAGAAGCTGATGGCACAACTCAAGGAAAATGAAGTTGATGACATCGTTGGATTATTGATGATGACTATTACAGCATAATATGGCGCTGTTCGGAATGAAATGGAAACGGATAATCAAAGCTTTTCAATTCTTTTGGCAAAGATTGTATAAAAATACTTGACAAGAGGTATCATATCTTGTTATACTAGCAAAGCGGGTTGTGAAAGCGGATTTGCGGACAACCCGTTATCGAATGGGATCTTAGCTCAGCTGGGAGAGCATCTGCCTTACAAGCAGAGGGTCATAGGTTCGAGCCCTATAGGTCCCATTTATAAAAAATATATCATATGGCGAGATAGCTCAGTTGGCTAGAGCATACGGTTCATACCCGTAGTGTCGAGGGTTCGAATCCCCCTCTCGCTACTTAAGAGAAGTCCGGAAACTATGTGAAATAGTGTGTTCCGGACTTTTTGATTAACGTTGTTTTTATTCTTTTACCCTGTCGATTTCTGTAATATTAATGCCTGAAGATGTGAGTATAACTTTAAGGGTATTGTATCTTACTTTCATTGCCTTATATACTTCTGAATCCTTATCGGCTAATAGCATATAACTTTGTAACTGTACAAATTCCTCGATATTCTTTTGCATCATTTCTTTTTCAGTCATTTCTAACACCTCCATCTCTTCACCGCCTTTTAATTGATGTGATTGTTAATTGGTACATTAATTATAACGGTTTTATGGAAAAGTGTAAAGTTTGAAAGTCAAATGAAAGAAACTTTCAAACTATTGAATTGATGTCTGCTAAAGCAGACAAGGAGTGTAAGCATGATAAAATAATCGCTTAATGATGCGTTATATGATAAGATTGAGATATGGGAATAATCGTAAATTTATCGAGGTGACGTTAATGGTAAAAGCAGTAATATTTGACATGTATGAAACACTTATAACTCTTTTTGAAAGTCCGTTATATTTTGGAACACAGATGGCATTTGATGCAGGTATTGAAGAAGAGAAGTTTCAAGAGATCTGGCGCGCAGCAGAAACAGATAGAACAATTGGCAAAATAACATTAGAGGAGATTGTGGAAAGAATTCTCAAAACAAATGATTGTTATTCGGAAGCCAAAATGAATCTTCTTGTAAATAAGCGTATTCGGAATAGAGAAGAGGCGTTTGAACATCTACATAAAGATATTATCCCGATGTTAAGTGCATTAAAGAAAAAAGGGGTATTAATTGGGTTAATAAGTAATTGTTTTTCAGAGGAAGCAATGATTATTAAAAAAAGTGTTTTATACCCTTATTTTGATGTGGTATGTTTGTCTTTTGATGAAGGAATACAAAAACCGAATCCTGTTATATTTAAGAGGTGCTTAGAAAAGTTGAATGTACAAGCCAAGCATTGCTTATATGTTGGCGACGGGGGAAGTAATGAACTGGAAGCTGCAGAAATGGTTGGTATGAAAGCCGTACAGGCTGTTTGGTATTTAAAAGAAAATACAATTCAGCCTTCAAGAAGAAAACCTGAATTTAGACAGCTTGAAACACCATTAGATATTTTAAACATTATTTGATGAATTTGAGCACTGTTGGTGCGGGACGTAACATTGTGGTATAATCAGGTAAATAAACGTGAATTCGGAGGAGATTATGATTGATTTTAGTATAAATGAAATGCTGGATATGCAAAAAAGACTTCAGGATAAATACAAAGATAAATGGGAAAAGCTTTCTCCGGAAGCAGGTAAGCATAAGCTGCTCTGGATGATAGGCGAAATTGGCGAAGTGATTGATATTGTCAAAAAAAACGGAGACATAAAGGTGTCTAATGATGTTGAATTAAGAAAAGACCTTGTTGAAGAAATGGCAGATGTTCTGATGTATTACAATGATGTTATGTTATGCTATGGAATATCTGCTGATGAGTTAAAACAGGCATATACTGCAAAGTTTGAAAAGAATTTGACACGTTGGTAATTGCGGAGGTGAAAGACATGGGTTTATTTGATAACTTAAAAAAGAAAAATAAACATGAATTCTTAAAGGTTGATGTAAAACCATTGATTGACTGGAATGAGCCAAATGGTGAAGGGTGTATTGTTTCAGATATGATAACGAAAGAGGGTTGGAAAGTCAGATATATGTTTCGGGATGAACCATTGGAAAATCAACCCGATAGTGGATGGCACTTTTTTAAAGGCGATGAGAGTGATGAGTATTCGAATGATGCTAACAATTTTCATGTATTTGCATTAAATACCATCTGCAATTATGATCAGGATATTATTCCATACCTAAATCTTCCTATTGGAACACATTTGATTAGAACAAACAATGGAAAGTTTATAGAAGATGATGGTGTGCAATCAATACAATTTGAAAGACAGTAAATTATTTGATGTAAGAGTTGGATTCTGTTATAGTCGCTTTTATTATGGAGATATTTTGTGATGAAGAAAAAAATTTTTATGATTTGAGGAATTGCAGGAGTTTTTATTTTAGGACTGTGTGCAAAATTTATTGTTAATAACAGGGATGTACCTGTAATTGAAAATGCCGCTGTGGAAGAAAGTGCAGTTCCTGATGAATCAAATGAGCAGACCGGGCAAGAGATGACAGAGTCAGATGAACCGAGGGAAACGGAAGCGGCACAGCCGGAGCATGAAAATCAGGAAGAGATGATGGCAGAAGAAATAGAGGAATTACTGGCGGAGGGCAGGCAGAATAAGTTACAATTTTCTAAAAGAGTAAAGGTTGTAGCGCCGGTAGTGGAATTGAACGGTGAAAGGGCAAAGATGCATTTTCATTGGGATGATGACTGTATCCGGGTCGATGAAGACACCCTTCTTTTTGTTGTCGACTGTTATTTTGCAGAGGAAAAGTTGCAGCAAAAGATTTTTTTCTTAGCAGAAGGCCCCGATTTCAAACTCCGGGAGGTGTTCAGGCAGGATTCCAAAATCTTGGATGAGAAATCAGATGAGCCGGAATACTTGGAACAGCGAATGATGCGTCCGTATCTTGTAGAAGGAGGTTATGTCTATGAACTAGACGGAGAACTGTATTTTTTGGACAAGGATTTTAAAGAAACTTCTCCGCTCTGTAATCTTCGTGAACTTATGGGGGATTACTATTCTTTTTCTGTAAACCTGCATTATAGGATATGCGATGTGACAGCGGATGCAAAAAGGATGATTGCCTGCACGGATGAGGGACTTTATGAATATGATTTGGAGAGCGGAAACCGGAAGTTGTTAGAGTCAGCTTATTTTGCTCCTCATGAAATTGATGAGAATGACTGCTTGTGTGGACAGAGGGGTTTTATATTTGCCGGTCCTGTAAGGGTAGAATATGGACCTGATGAGCAAAGCTATGCGTATTTGACGGGAACGGAAGAAGCAGACTGGGGAGATATCACAGGAGTCGTGCTGCGCTCTGGGGAAGGGGAAACACTGTATCAAATGGAATCAGATAATGTGTATGATTTCAAGTGGGTGAAGTCAGAAGATGGAATCTATTTAGCCGTTTTTTACATAGAGGAGGATGAGGAAGGCATAGTAGACGCGGCATGGCTGATGGACCGGGTGGATGCAAAAACCGGAGAAGTGGTGACATTTGAAGTACCGAAAGAGATATACAATGGAGGAATGATGTGTTGTATTGTCGGCTTTTTAGATGCAGACACTCTGCTATGTGATAGTTATTGTTACCGGCTCTCTTCCGGAGAACGACAGAAGTTAGAGGGTGTGGGAGATGTGGATTGGGATATAATGGTATATGATGAGTACGATTATGGTGTCATTCTTGTGAGGTATCCGAAATGAGAAGAGGAGAAAATGATTAATGAAAAAAATTGTAAAAATAATATTCTGTTTTTTAGTATGTTATATTTTCCTTGAGAGACTTCCGGTTAAAAGGTGTATTAGTATTGAAGAAGCTTATGAAAAGCTAAACACTGATAATACTACATATATTTGCGAATATGAGGCCACAACAGGACCTGATTGGCGTATCCATACGAAAGATGAAACAACATCTAAGTTAGTATGGTTAGAAGGGAATGTTCCCAATAATGATATTAATAAAGCAACATTTTTTTGGTTTTCTGAAAATCGGTTTTTGATTCAAGGTGAAGTGATAGGGATACGTGTAATGAGCGACGAGGAGGATATAGAGGATTATTATGATGTAGAAGAACGTAATGAAATAGTACAAGCTATAGAAGCCCCATACGAATGCTTTGATATTATTAATGTTACGGAATGGGATATCATAGAACCAATAGACCGTGGAGATAGTTTCAGGTTTTTGGCACCGAAGGATGCTTTGAATCTGTTCGATTTTATTGGATAGTAAGTGCTTGTTTCCCAAAATGTTTCTATAGATATCAGGAAAGGTGGGAGACAACTGTCAAATTGAACTTCAAATAGGAGACCTTAATATTGATGGTGAGGCGGAAAATTATTTTTACGCATTGGTTGATTTAAGAATAGAGATACAAAATATTAAACTGCTATGCAAAGGATGCAGTAGAAATGTTTATCCATCTCCAATGATATTAGATATGGGAGATGCCGGAAAAGCATATGAATTAACTCTCGGAAAGCAGGCATTGATGAGTGAACTTGTTGATATCTTTACGCCATGTGAATATGATGAATATGCTTCTATTAAAGAACAATATGATTATTACGAAAAATGGCTGGAAAGTAGGAGGAAAAACGATATGAAAAAGATAGTATGTTTTCATAACCCTGATGAAATAAACGGATATTTAAGTAACTGGTATCTTTCTGATTTTGAAATAGGCGGTATCAAGTATTCTTCCATGGAGCAGTATATGATGCACCAAAAAGCGCTTCTGTTCCATGATGATGAAATTGCGCAGCAAATTTTAGAGACATCTGATGTTGGAAAAATCAAAGCGCTTGGACGCAGCGTGAAGAATTATGATGATATTGTTTGGAATGGATTACGGCAGATAATCGTTTATCATGGTTTATTGGAGAAGTTTCGCCAGAATGATGAGTTAAAGAGGAAACTTCTTGCCACACAGCAGGATATTCTGGCGGAATGCGCAGTACAAGACAGAATTTGGGGAATCGGGTTATCTATGAAAGATGATAATCGATTTAATATGGAAAAATGGCGGGGACAGAATCTGTTGGGATTTTCCCTGATGTATGTGCGTTCGGTATTGGAGGGGGAATGTTTGTGAATGAATTTCAGAAAAGATTTTTTGAATATTTAGCTAACATACAGGGCAGCTGTGTTGAGACTTGCATGATACAGCATAAATGTGATGATAAAGTAACTGAAAGTATGCTGTATGACGTTACATATGAAGTGATTACGGATATTATGGAAATGATTGATGGATATTCTGCTTTTAGTAAAAATAAGCACGATATTGTCAATACGGTTACTGGGGAACGTTTAAAAGAAGAGCCTTTTATTGAGTTACATGACCAAACGGAAGCTTTTCTGAGATATGAATAGTAACATTTTTCAGTTTATCAAATAAATTAAGTGGATTGGAGTCATATCATGCAAAAAGTTTTGTTTGGAACGCCATCTGATATAGAGTCATGGATGGACTTGGTGAATCAAGTCAGTTGGAATTTTCCCGGATTAGAAACACAGGAAAAAATAGAAGAACATAAAGAAACAGTTCTGCGATTTATGGGCAAAAAGCAGGCATTATGTATGAAAGATAAAAACGAAATCGCAGGAGTGATACTGTTTTCAAGGAAACATAATATGATTTGCTGTTTAGCAGTCTCGCCGCAATACAGAAGGTGTGGAATTGCGTCAAAACTTCTTGAGAAAGCGCTGAGTGAACTAAATCCTGATATGGATATTTCTGTTTCAACATTTCGCGAAGATGATGAGAAAGGGATTGCGCCAAGAGCCTTATATAAAAAGTTTGGCTTTGTAGAGGATGAATTGATTGAAGAATTTGGATATCCGAATCAGAAGTTTGTTTTGCATTCACAGCTTTAGAATCAAGTGGTAAGTGTTTGAAGGAGAAGATGACAAAATGGATTTGAAATATAACCTTTCGCTTTCGGAATTGATGGACTTTTTTTGTGATAAGGAGCACTTTGGCTTTCCTTTGGAAGAAATTGAGGCAGCGGAAAATCGGCTTGGGATTTTACTGCCCAAAACTTATCGGGATTTTTTATGGACTTATGGAAAAGATGCAGTCAATACACATCACAACATGCTTATGGAACCACAGAAAATTAACTCTAGTTATGAAATAATTCAAGAGGCGCTAAAGTATGATTGGGAACCCGAATTTCAAGAGGCAGCAGAGCAGGGATTGGAGGCGGAATATGCTGGGAACCCTTACTTTCAGCTTTGGAAGCTGCCAGTGGAATGCTGGGAGACAATTACAGAAGACTATATTCTTATATGGCATGAGAATCAAGGCGTCTGGTCTGCCGGATATCGGAGAAAAGACCTTTTAAACGGTGTTCTAAATCCGCCAATCTATATCAGCACAAACGATGACTATGTCACATACAAAAAGTGTGCCGACAATACAGAGATGTTTCTGGTAGGGATGCTTTATGACGCCGCTTATGGCTGGAACGATGGGGAGCGCATCACTGGTCAGGCAGAGATTGAGCATGTTCTCTCAGACAGAGGGATTGACATGGAGAAGCTGCAAGCTTCATCTGGGAACGGAACCTGCTTTGACGGAGAAAGACTGTATTTTTATAATGAATCAGGCAGCTATGTGGAACTTCGTATTGCAAATCGCACATTGCCTAAGCTTCAAGCGTCTTTCTGTACGAATCAGCAGTTGGTTTTGGTATCTGAGAAGCCTCTGCCCACTGAATATCGTCCCAAATACGGTCCACGTCATCTGGTACTGTCATCTGGGATGCAGGACTTGGTAGAGAAACACCCTATTTCCCATGATGGAATTCCACTTCATCCATTGATTGCCCAACTCATTCAGGAGAGTTTTAATCACTGGCCTGCTACAGCTTATGATTGGAACAAGGACATTGCACGAATCAAGACTTTGATGATAAAACCCCGGCGTGATAGAATGCAGGTTACGGATGAGAAATTTATCTTGATTCCGCCAGCACAAGAGTATGGCCGTCTTCCGGCTCCTTATTACTTCGATATCCACAACTGGTCTGTTATCGGAAAGATGACAAAGCTGCAGACTTTGGTTATCCACGACATCTATATAGATGATTTTTCGTTTTTGAAAACATGCAAAAACCTAAAAAGACTTGACTTATATAATACCAATTTCTCTGACTGCCGATTGTTGTCGGAATTGACAAATCTGAAAGAAGCGGACCTTCGTTTCTGCCCTTTAGAGTATGTAGAAACGCTGCAGAATTTACCGGCTAAGTTTCTTACTAGAGAGGCGCACTATGAAATATAAAATTGCCCGGATTACCATTATTGGTATGATATGTATAGTCATTATTAGTTACTTAATTTCGCATTATGATGGAGAAGAATATAATATTGAGAACGCAGAGGATTATGTCAGAAGTGTATGCGAAATCGGAAGTGTACCGGGAATGTCGGTAGCCGTATTGGATAATGAGCAGGAATATTATATTAATGTCGGATTTGCAGATAAAAATAAAAAAGCGGAAATGACGAGTGAAATCATGTGTGAATTGGGTTCTACTACAAAAGCATTTACCGCGCTGGGAGTTTTACTTTTGGAGCAGGATGGTAAGCTGAGTAGGGAAGACTCCGTTAAGGATTATATTTCTTGGTTTCAGCCGACATATGATGGGAATGAGGTAACTATTACAATAGAACATTTGTTGTGTCATACAAGCGGTATTCCGGTATGGACAATTGCCGGCTTGCCGACAGGGACTGTAAATGATGAGGGATTGTTAGAGAAAACCGTTAAGGGAATTCAATCTGTCAAACTGGATAGTATGCCGGGAACAGTACATAATTATGCTACTATTAACTATGACGTTTTGGCATTAATCATTGAAAAGGTATCGGGAATGTCTTATGAGGAGTATATAGGAAAAAATGTACTGGAGCCGTTAGGAATGTCAAACAGTTATTTCAGAGTGGATAATGCAAAAGTTGAACAATCGGCACAAGGGTACAAATATGCTTTTTTAGGGGTAAGAAAATATGATGCCCCTGCTTTCTACGGGAATACTGCTGCCGGATATTTAGTTTCTAATACGGAAGATTTATCCATTTGGATGAAAGCACAGATGGGAATGCTTGATACAGATAGGACAGAAAAAGTTAATTGTGCCATTGCCGAGTCTCATTTATACCCTATAGAGCAAGGACAGCATTATTTTGCTGGCTGGAATTTATATGATACTTATTTTCGCCATGGTGGTAATAATCCCAATTTTTCTTCACAGGTTATTATTGGAAGAACAGATAAAAAAGCGGTTTTTGCGATAGCGAATATCTGTGGCTCTGCTCCTACAAAAGCAGCGGACGGTATTTATCGCATGATGCAGGGAGAAACGGTTGAAATAGGATTTTGGATGGATGGTAATTCTTTAGTAGATTTATTATGTGTTGTAGGTTGTCTTACTGAAATCTATATTATGGTTTTATTGTTTGAGAAAAGAGAAAAAAAGAAGTATGCCGGTATTAAGGTATCTTTTTGTTTATTAATGGCTGTTATAGTGTTGTTAATTCCTTATATCCTGCATTACAATTATTTTAACATGGCAGTCTGGTGTTCACCGTGTCTGTTAATCGCGATAGCCGGACTTGAGATATGTTTTGCGGAATATGCAGTGCTGTGTATACGTAATCGTAAGAAATAGAGAGGTATGGGAAATGGACATTAATGTGAAAAGCCTGAACATTTGGGAAAGACGAATCATTTTCTTTTTGTAGTAAAGAAACATTTGCATATGGAGGAATAGCTAATGAATGTTGGAATTATAGGGTATGGAAGTATGGGAAAAATGATACTTGAAAAGTTTGCCGAGTCAGGCACAATCAGTTATAAAGAACTTTTCATATCCAATAGAAATATTGAAAAGATTAATCATCTGACAACGTTGTATAATGTTTGTAGCTCCAATGGAGAGATTGCGAAAAAAGCAGATATTATATTTATTTGTGTAAGACCTTCTGATATCAAGTCAGTTCTCGAAGAAATAAAGCCAAATATTAAAGCTGATGCGCTTATTGTTTCTTTAAATGGGAGCATAACATTTGAACATATTGAGAAAGTAGTCGATTGCAAAATTGCAAAGGCAATACCAAGCATTACAGCGGAGATAAATCAGTCTCAAACATTAGTGTGTTTTAATCATAAGGTTACAGATCCTGAGAAAAAAGAACTAATCAGTATTCTCAAATGTATGGGAAATGTTATTGAATTACCTGAAAATGAGATGGGAATGGGATCTGAATTAGTGAGTTGTATGCCCGGATTTATTGCTTCAATATTTAATGTTTTGTGTAAAGAAGCTAAAAAGCACACATCAATTTCGGAGAAGCAGGTTGTACAAATGGTTTTAAATACGCTTTGTGCAACAGGAAATCTGATGCTTGAAAATGATATGACATTTGATGAAGTTGTCTCTCGTGTTGCGACTAAAGGAGGTATCACCGAGGAAGGGGTAAAAGTAATAAACAATGAGTTCCCGGAAACAGCCGATACAATTTTTGTGAAGACGCTGGAAAAAAGACGTTTGACAGCCCAAAAAGCAGAAGAATTATTTTGATAAATTTCAGTTGCCCGAACTGCTGAACAATATAAAAAATAGAAATATTGTTTGCTATGAAATTTCTATCGGGATATAATGTAAGT